>JBAXZA010000129.1:0-5401 GCA_041670545.1 Eubacteriales bacterium
AAAGTGTATGCTTATCCGTCCGCGTCACGTCCGCGTCGCGCGTGGAGGACGGTACTGAAAAGCTCTGCTCCATGCACTTTTCCGTGTCCGATACCACACAGCAGGAGGACGAATATTTTCCGCTCTCAAAGCATCGTGAGGAGATCGCGAGGACAAAGCGCGAGCTTGTTTTCTCCACCATGGCAGGCGGTCTGCTGGGCGGATATTGGCAGGAGGATTTTCCGTTTTACTTCATCAACGAACGTATGCTCGAGCATCTCGGATATAAGGACGAGGCTGAATTCACGGCGGATATCGGCGGTATGATCATCAACGGCATTCACCCGGACGACAGAGCCTTCGTAAATGAGCAGACCCGCATACAGCTTTCAAAAAGCGATCTCTATACCGTTGATTACCGCATGAAAATGCGTGATCAAAGCTATATCTGGGTGCATGACATAGGGCGCAAAACGATCTCGGAGGACGGCAAAGAGGTAATAATCTCCGTTTGCTACGATATTACGCAGGAGCACGAAAAGCAGGCGCAGCTCGATAATCTGGTGAACGCTCTGCCCGGCGGCGTCGCGCTTTACCGGTTGGTGAACGGCGATTTTAAGATTTTATATCAGTCAAACGGCGTCAGCGCGCTTTTCGGCATGACGCCGGCGGAATTCGAAGCGCTGTCAGACGCCGATATAAAAAATACCATCTGTCCGGAGGACGAGGAAATCGTTTTCGCTGCGCTGCTCAAAGCGTCCGGCATCGACGAGGTCGTTTCGATCGATTACCGTATTCCTCACATAAGCGGCGGATATGTTTGGATCAGCGGCAGCTTTAAGCGAACGAGCATCGAAAACGGCTGTCCGGTCATTCACGCCGTTTTTACTGAAATGCCGCAGCAGAGAGAGCTTATCAACAGTCTGACGGAGGATTCCGGCACAGGAATTGTCGTCAGCGACGACGCTACGCACGAGCTGCTCTATATTAACTCCGCCATGCGCCGGATTTTGGGGATGACGGATTCCAATTATACTGGTAAAACCTGTTATGAGTATCTGATGGGTCTTGACAGCCCATGCTCATTCTGCAAGCACGGCTGTCTGGGCAAAAACGGTGATATTGAGAGCGATATCTATTATCCGAAGCTCGATAAATATTTTATGACGCTCGGGCGGCTGACTCAGTGGGCTGGCAGAGCGGCTCATATCGAATACCTTACCGATATTACCGCCGGAAAAAAAGCGCAGAAGCAGCTTTATGATCTGGTACAGAATATTTCGAGCGGAGTGGTAGTTTCAAAAGCCGATCCCGCTGACGGCAGCTATGACATCGAATATATGAACAGCGGCTTCTGCAATTTATTTGAAGACACAGAGCAGTCTCTGCGTCTGCGTTATAAGTCGGATATCACGGTAAACGTTCATCCGGAGGATCTGGAGAAGGTCGCGCAGATAAAAAAGCAGCTGCAAAACGGCGCCTTGCATACCGACGCGGTGCTTCGCTACACCATGAGGAGCGGGAAAACAAAGTGGCTCAGACTCGATATCAACGCCGTACCGCTTGCCGACGGCAAAGCTATGACCTATGCGACCTACAATGATGTGACATCGCAGATACAGCAGGAGCGGCAGCTTCAGGACGTGATCCATAATGTTCCGGGCGGCGTTTGTCTGTACCGCTGGGACGGCTCTAAGCTCTGCCCTATCGTGGTGAGCGAGCAGTTCTCCGCTCTGCTCGGCGAGGACGCCAAAATCACACTTGAACAGACGAACGGTATCCAATACCGTCACGTTCACCCTGACGATCTGGCGGAGCTTCAGCGGAAGATGCTCGATTCCTTTGAGCATACGAAAAGCTTTGAATTCACCTACCGCTCCTTCAGCAGCAAATCAAAGCAGTATATATGGCTTTACTGCCAGGGCAATGTCGTTTCGCAGGACGACGGTACCAAGCTCGCGTATGTAAGCTACACCGATATCACGCGCGAACGGCTGACCGCGCAGAAGCTGAGGGCAAGCGAGCGGGCGCTCGACGCCGCCACCGAGCAGGCGGATCTGTGGTACTGGAACTACGATCCGTCCTCCGACACAGCTTATTTTAACGAGAGGTGCATGAGAAATGCTAACCTCCCCGAAGCGCTTGAAAACTATCCGCGCTCGTGGCTCGATATGGGCTATATTATGCCGGAATATGAGTCCGTTTACGCCGACGCGGTTGCAAGGGCGAAAATCAAAGACGCTCAGGTCGTTTTTGAAGCGCAGGTTTTATTCAGTGACGGCGTCGTTCACTGGGCGGAGTTTCGTTTTACCAATCTTCCGGACGAAAACGGAAAGCAGGGGATCGTCGTCTGCACGTCGCATATAATTGATGAAGCAAAGGCGCTTTCCGCAAAATATGAGCTTGAAAAGCAAAAGCCGTCGCTCGGCGAGAAGGATCTGCTCATTCACGCCACCTTCAATCTGAAAACAGGTCAGACTCTGGATTACGACTATGCGCCGCGGCTTGGAAACCTGACTCATGATTTTACAACGATGAAGGAAGCGATCGAAACCGTCGCCGATACCATCGTCGAAAAGAACAACAGGGACAGATTCCTTGAGCTGAATGATATTTCGTATCTGAAAACGCAGCTTAATCAGGGCATCATCGATTTTTCCATGGATTACAGGCGCAGAATGCCGGACGGTCAGATCATCTGGGTGCGAAACATATTCCATTTGGTGCGCGAGCCTGATACGGGCGACACCCTGCTGTTCGAATACTGCTACAATATTCACCGGCAAAAAATGGCGCTCGAGGTGCTCAATTCCGTCACCACCTATGATTATGAACGGATAGCGAGCGTTAATTTCAACATCGGCAAAATGATGTATTACGGCGTCATGGACGATATATTTTCTGACAGCCTTATAGATTATGACACAGTGATAAGAGAATATGCGGACGAATATGTAATTGATGGGGAGCGCGAACGTTATCTGCTCGGAATGTCGCGTGATACTGTCATAAACGCCGTCGCGAAGGACGGCTATTACGGCTTTACCGTCAAAATCAAACAGGCGGACGGCGCCTACGGCATAATCAAAACCAGATTTGTTCCTTATGATAACGAACATAATATTTACATAATGACGCGAACAAACGTTACGGGCATACTCCGTGAGGAGGAGGAGAAAAACAGCAGACTGCGCGAGGCTTTGGCGATCGCGGAGCAGGCAAACACCGCAAAAACGGATTTTCTCTCCGCCATGAGCCATGATATCCGCACCCCGATGAACGCCATAGTGGGAATGTGCGGGCTTGCGCTGGAGGATGAGAGCGACCGCGAGCAAATTCACGAAAGTCTGGATACCATAAATTCCTCCTCGCAGCTGCTGCTGTCGCTTATCAACAACATTTTGGATATGAGCCGTATCGAAAGCGGCAAAATGGTGCTTGTGAACGAACCGTTTTCAGTGACTCAGCAGATAAACGAGACCACTGCGAGCTATAAGGCTTTGGCGGAGCAGAAGCATCAGGTGTTCGAGCTGAAGCTGAACATTACCCATGACGCCTGCAATGGCGATATCGCGAGGATTCACAGCGCGATTGACAATATTCTGTCAAACGCAATTAAATACACTCCGGAAGGGGGTAAAATCACCTATTCCGTTTCGGAGCACACCTCGGGCAATCCCGGCATCGGTTTATATCGGTTTGAAATTTCCGACACGGGTATTGGCATCAGCGAGGAGAAGCAAAAGCATCTGTTCGAACCGTTTTACCGCGGCGAAACGGATATGACGTCAAAGATCGAGGGCACGGGGCTGGGGCTTTCCATCGCCAAGGCGATAATCGATCTGAAGGGCGGCACAATCTCGATCAAAAGCGCGGAGGGCGCAGGCACGACCTTTATCGTTGAGCTGCCGCTTCATCTTGCGGAGGGGAACGAGGTTTCGTCAGAGCCGCTCAAACGGCGCTCGGAAAGCGTGTGCGATTTATCCGGCACGAACATTCTGCTCTGCGAGGATCATCCGATAAACCAAAAAGTGGTAAAACGTATGCTTGAAAAGGCTCATGCCGAGGTGACCGTCGCGGATAACGGCAAACTCGGCTATGAAATATTCAGTCAAAGCGGCGCGGGCGATTTTGACGTTATCCTGATGGATATTCAAATGCCGAAAATGAACGGTTATGAAGCCACCCGTCTGATTCGCGGGAGCAGTCATCCGCAGGCAAAAACGATTCCGATCATCGCGCTGTCGGCGAACGCATTCTCCGAGGACGTACAAAAAAGTATGTGCGCGGGCATGAACGCGCATCTCGCAAAGCCGATCGAGCCGAAAACGCTGCTTCAGACGCTGTGCGGCGTTCTGCGCAAAAATTCCGCCGACTCTGAATAATGTGAGTTCGACGATAAAGAAACAGGTACGCGTTTTCTGAAGAAAGCTGTGCAAAGACTTAAAAAAAGTGTAAACAATAATAAAATCACGTTTGTTTTAAGGTTTTTGCCAGTCTTTTTGCAAAAAGCCGCGTACCCATGCGCTACCATCGAACTCACGTTGAATAATTTGCAGTTGGCGGACTCCAATGCTGAAATGCAGGCTTCTGTACATTTTACTCCGATTTTACGAACAAAACCTAACAAAAACCCCACAAAGCCGCGTGCTTTGTGGGGTTTTGTTTTTCGCCGGTACAATACTTTTCACGCCATACGCCGCCATCGTCCGCCTGCCCGGGAGCGCAGGTCAGAGCCGCGCCGAAATAATACCTTTTGCTACTGTATAATACCTTTTCATACTGTATAATTGAGCTAAAAATATCGGAGAGAATGCGAATTTGGAAAAAAAGACAGCTTTATACTTTATCAGCGATACCAAACACAGCTTGAAGCGCTCTATATGGAGCAGCGCGGCAAGCTTTTGACGGCGATATTCGCTTTCAACGGCACAGGCACTGTACCGGATATCGATGATGGAATGGTTCGCATTGCGTTCGCGTTTATCGCCGAACAGCTCGGGCATGACAAGGTTAAATACGAGCGTAAATGCCACAAAAACGCGGAAAACGCCGCTAAGCGTTGGGGAGGTTCGCAAAGCAATGATAATGCGAAGGTATAAAATCCCCCGATATTATACATTTTAATTGTTAGCAACCGTGTCCCCCTGACGACATTTGACGACACTTTCACTAATTGCGAACACAAATCAAGAAACCCCACGAAGCCGCATCACTGCTTGCTTTGTGGGGTTTTGTCTGGAGCTAGTAATCAGAGTCGAACTGATGACCTCATCCTTACCAAGGATGATAATCTTAATATTTACTTCCACTATTTAAATGATGATTCGTGATAAATTATGACACATACAAATCACAAAATAACTTTCTGAATTAATGTGAACAAAAAAAGTAATAAAAAAGCCTTCAAAACGCTCTTTTG
>JBAXZA010000130.1:0-5394 GCA_041670545.1 Eubacteriales bacterium
AAGGTTTTATAGCACATTTCTTCGATTGTGACCGATATTTTTCAAAAAAACGGCGTTAAACCGAAGTTTTTTCGGAATACAGCGCAATTCTGACGTTATTGCCGCGGCGTACAGTTCACATTTTTTCCGTAGTCTAAAACGTCTTTCCCGCGTTTAAAAATGCGAGCCTGAGTCTGCGCGTAGCGGATGTGATTTGCCGCCGTATTTCAAGTCCTGCGGCGCTCCGGGACGCTCAAACGCGAAAAATAAAGCGCCGTTTTCGGGGGGATGTATACGGTCGGAAACGTGAAAAAAATACGGAATAAATATCGTCAAACCCCTTTACTTATTTTTTTTATATGTTATAATGTTGACAACACCAAAAACGGTGTGAAAATCGAATATAAATCTGATAGGAGGAAACGTGCGTTATCGCATGAGACTGACAGATGATCAAATTAGGTGTAAACAGCGTACTGTTTAAGACTGTTGACTTCGCGACCGCCGCAAAGGCTATAAAAGCCGCCGGCTATGACGGCGTAGAAATTTCCGGAATACAGGGTATGTGCGAGCATCTGAACCTCGCCACATGGAAAAAGGATAAGCTCACGCTCCGCGCAATCAGCGAATCGAACGAGCTGCCCTTCCTCTCCACCGAGATAGCCTCGCTCGACCGCGACCGTCTGCTCACCGCCTTCGAAGCGTGCGCCGAGATCGGAATCCCGGTCGTAAACGTAGGTCCGGGAGGAAAAAGCGACGACGAGGAAACTCTTAAGACCTCGCTCGAAACGCTCGCGGCACGCGCTGAGGATGCCTCTCAGTTCGGAGTTACCCTCTGCTGCAAGGCTCACGTCGGCTCTGCAATCTATAATACGCCCACAACTCTCCGCCTTATGGAAACCGTTACAAGCCCCAGCTTCGGCATCGACATGGATCCCAGCCACATTTTCCGCGCGGGTGAGAATCCGGCGGAGGCGCTTCCTCAGGTCATTTCGCGCATGAAGCACATACATATCCGCGACTGCAAGGGCGCAGGCCCTGCTCCGGGCGAACCCCGTCTTCAGGCGTGCGGCAGAGGCGATATCGACCTCGTCGGCTACTTCAAGGCAATGGTAGACGCTGATTACGACGGTCCTGTCTGCCTTGAGGTCATAGGTCCGGATCAGGATCTCCAGAGCGCTTCCATCATCGCCGCCGAATCCTACGGCTACATGAACGCCGTTCTTAAATCTCTCGGACGCACCGCAAAGGTCATTCGCGGCAGATAATTTTTAAAGTTTCAACTCTCAACGGAGGTCATTATGGAACAGAAAAAGCTCAGAATAGGAATCATTGGCACAGGCGGCATCGCACACGCGCACGCCGCCGCATATAAATCGTTTAACGATGTGGAAATAGTCGCCGCCGCCGATATTATTCCCGGCAAGGCGAGAGCGTTCCTCGACGAATTCGGCTGGAATGACGCCGCCGCCTACGACAATCACGAGGAGCTTTGCCGCCGCGACGATATCGACGCCGTTTCGGTCTGCACCTACAACACCCAGCACGCCGTCTGCGCGGTAGCCGCGCTCGAGAGCGGCAAGCACGTCCTGCTCGAAAAGCCGATGGCGGTCACCCTCGACGAGGGCATCGCGATCATGCGCGCCGAGAAAAAATCGGGCAAGCTGATTTCCATCGGTTTTCAGCCGCGATATAACGAGAACTGCAAAAAAATGAAGCGCATCGTCGAAAGCGGCGAGCTTGGCAAGGTTTATTACGTTCAGGTTGGCGGAAGCCGCCGCCGCGGTATCCCCGGCAGCACCTTCATCGAGCATGACAAGGCGTCGTTCGGCGCTATTGGCGACCTCGGCTGCTATTCGCTCGATCTGTCGCTCAACACCATCGGCTACCCGACTCCTCTCACCGTATCGGCGTACACCTCCGATTATTTCGGAAAGAACCCGAAGTATTACGGCGAATCCGAGCGTTTCTCGGTCGATGATTTCTCGGCAGCGTTCATTCGTCTCGAGGGCGACATTATCCTCGATTACCGTATGGCGTGGGCTATGCACATGGACAAATGCAGCGATTTCGTAGTCCTCGGCACAGACGCCGGCATGAAAGCGACCGTTCCGACGCCCGCTCCGCTCTGGGGCAGCGTTATCGACGGCACGATCGGCGGACTTTATCTGATGCACGACGAGATGGGCGAGCCGGTCACCACCGAGCTTTCTCAGGTTCCTACGAACGGCAATATATTCACAATGAAGGTTCGCGATTTTCTCGACGCCGTCAAGGAAGGCCGCACCACAGCGCCCATTCCGACATCGCAGATTATCAAGAATCAGGCTATCATCGACGCGATGGTGCGCTCCGCCGCCGAAAAATGCGAGATCAAGATAGACATTCCCAAAATATAAACGCCGCTATAAATAAAATCCGTATCTTATATATAAACAGAGGTAACAAACAATGGCTGATAAAAAGCTTCGCATTGGTATAATCGGAACGGGCGGCATCGCCCATTCGCACGCGAGAGCATACAAAAACTTCGCCGACGTCGAGGTAGTCGCCGGCGCAGATATCATTCCCGGAAAGGCGAGAGCGTTCCTTGACGAATTCGGCTGGAACGACGCCGCCGCCTACGAAAGCGCAGAGGAGCTTTGCGCCCGCGACGACATCGACGCCGTTTCGGTCTGCACCTACAACTCCCAGCACGCGCACTGCGCCGTCGCCGCCCTTGAAAGCGGCAAGCACGTCCTGCTCGAGAAGCCTATGGCTATAACGATTGCACAGGGACTCGACATTATGGCGGCTGAAAAGAAATCCGGCAAGATCGTTTCCATCGGATTTCAGCCCCGTTACGGCGCTAACTTCCAGAAGGTCAAGGAAATAATCGGTTCGGGCGCGCTCGGCGACGTTTATTACGTTCAGACGGGCGGCGGACGCCGCCGCGGTATCCCTGGCGGAACCTTTATCGACAAGGATAAGGCGGGAGTCGGCGCGCTTGCCGATATCGGCTGCTATGCGCTCGATTTCGCGCTCAATTCCATCGGCTATCCGCGTCCTCTGACCGTTTCGGCTGTTAAATATGACTATTTCGGCAAAAATCCGAAATATTACGGTGAATCCGAACGCTTCTCGGTCGACGATTTCTCCTCGGCGTTCATTCGCCTTGAGGGCGGCATCACCCTCGACTTCCGTATGTCGTGGGCAATGCACATGGACACCACCGGCGACTTCATTTTCCTCGGCAAGGACGCCGGACTCAAGGTTCGTCAGCCCAACTATGAGCTGTGGGGCGGCGCTTGGGACGGCACGGTCGGCGATATCACCCTTTATCACGATATGTTCGGCAAGCCGACTGCAACGCCTGTTCCGATTGAGCGTCAGGAAAAGGGCAATCTGTTCGAGAACAAGGTTCGCGCTTTCGTAGACGCGGTTCTCACCGGCGGTAAAGCTCCTATCCCGACTTCTCAGATAATCTACAATCAGGCTATCATCGACGGTATCATCCGCTCCGCCGCCTCCGGCCACGAAGTCGACGTAACATTCTGATCGGGGACGGGAGATACGCGGCCTCTTGAAAGAGGCCTGGCGAGAACTTTGAACTGACATAACTTATTTATTATTATTTGTTTTCGGCATCATTTTACGACTGCATATTTTTACAGTTTATAATGTAAAATGTCCTGCTTTAAAATCAAGCAGACCGCGCCGCATTGAGCGGTGCGGCTTGCGGCTCAATTGTAACGTTTAAACATATATAAAAAACGGGGGAATATACATATGCAAAAGAAACCGAATATACTTTTCTTCGGCATCGACAGCCTTCGCCGTGACCGTATGTCGCTTTATGGCTACAAAAAGCTGACTACTCCGAATATCGACAAGTATCTTTCCGACCACAGCGTCGTTTTTAACAATATGTTCTCGCCCGCTATCCCGACGACTCCGGGCTATGCTTCCATGCTCACCGGTATGGACAGCTTTTCGACCGACTGCGTCGCGCTGCGTCATCAGGGCGGTCTGCGCGAGGAGCTTGTAACCCTGCCGCAGGTGCTGACCGACAACGGCTACAACACCACCTGCGTAGGCTACGGCGGCTTCCACGGCTTCACAAAGCACTTAAACTACGATGTGACATGGGGAAGCTACGGCGAGGGTCGCTCGCACAAGGCTGAAAGCCTTAACGCCGTCGCTATTCCCGAGCTTGAAGCCCTTGCCGCCGACGACAAGCCGTTCATGCTCTTTATGCGTCACATGGATCCTCATTCGCCCTATCTGCCGCCCCTTCCCTACGAGAGAATGTTCTACGCCGGCGACGAATTCGACGAAAAGAACAAATCGCTCAAGCCCGTTTATGATTTCGTCCCGTTCCGCGACTATTTCTACACCTGGTTCCCGCCGCACTGCACCGACGCGGACTACATCTGCTCGCAGTATGACGGCGCCGTCGCGTATATGGACGCCTGCATCTCGATAATACTGAACAAGCTCGAATATCTCGGCATAGCCGACAACACCATCGTCGTATTCACCTCCGACCACGGCGAAACGCTTTATGATCACGACTGCTATTTTGATCATCACAGTATGTATGACAACTGTCTTGTCGTTCCGTTCGCCATCAGATATCCGGCGGGGCTGTGCGGCGCTAAGCGCTATGACAGCATCACAATGGAAAAGGATATCATGCCGACCATCCTTTCGCTCTGCGGCATAGATTCCGGCATAAAGTTCGACGGACGCAATATGTTCGACGTCGTCGCCGGCAACGCTCCCGAAGAACCCGAGATGTATATCACCGAGGCTACCTGGATGCGCAAGCACGGCTGGCGCACCCCCGAATGGAAGCTGATGATCGCCCTCGAGCCGGATTTCCACTTCAAGCCGACCGTCGAGCTTTACAACCTCAAAAAAGACCCGAAGGAATATCACAACGTCGCCGACGAAGAGCCGGAGGTAGTGAAATTCCTCACAGACCGTATGCTCGCGCACATCGCAAAACGTGAAAAAGAGACCGGACGCACCGCGCCCATCTATACCAACCTCAACTGGAGCGGTTTCGGCCGTCCCTTCACCTCCTCCGAGGAAGCATACAACACCCTCCACATTGGCGATCCAGAAGCCGCCAAGAAGCTTCAGGAAATCCCCAAGAAGAAATAATCAGCCTCTCGGAAGAGGCTGGGCGAGAACTTTTGCTGAGGGGTTTAGTACGAATTTTTTGCTTTGCGCTAAAACGTTCGTTTTTTACTTCACTCAAAATTCCCGCCGCGATATAAAAACGTTTTTACAATATTTAGGAGATTATAATGCAGAGAGTATGTGTAATCGGCATGGGTCACATCGGTTTTATCCATGCCAGAGCATATGTTTCCTCACCCGAGGCGGAGCTTGTCGGCGTTTGCGACCTGCGCCGCGACCGTGCCGAGG
>JBAXZA010000131.1:0-5341 GCA_041670545.1 Eubacteriales bacterium
AGCCGAGCGCGGCATATTTTGATGCCTGCGAAGAATATGCGGCCCGTGTAACCGACACCTTTGTGCGCACTTCACACGCGTGAGCCGCGCCTTCTCAAGCGCACCGTTCCAAGGGAAAGCGGGAGAGTCTGAGAGGACGGAAAACCGTAGGGTTGTCCGTCCTTTCAGGTTCGTCACTCGTTTCGCAAACGAAAAATCATCGAAAACCCGTCTGCACAGGTTTATCCCTCTCCCGACGACACCGCGATATATACCCCGCGGATATCTCGCGCTCCCGCCGCGTACAAAATTCCGGCGCAGGCTCGCGTCGTCGCGCCGCTTGTCAGAATATCGTCGACGAGCAGGATGTCGCGCCCCGCTATTTTCCCACGAGCCGAAGCTGTCAGACTGTACGAATCCTCGGCGTTTTTAACGCGCTCGGCGGCGCTAAGCCCCTTTTGATCGGTTTTCGCGCTGCTTTTCATCGTTCTGACATATTTTGCGCCGATGAGCTTAGCCGCCGCTCGGGCGAGAAGCTCGCTCTGATCAAAGCCGCGGCTGCGTATCTTGTCCGCGCGTCGGGGAGCGTTCGTCACGATGATATCGCTGCCGACGCCGTCTGATATAAGCTGGTGAGCGATTGCTCGCGCGGCATAGTCGACGGCACGGCGCTCTCCGCGATCCTTGAGCGCGTATATAAGCGCTGCCGCCGCCGTCCGCCGTCCCGGATAATACGGCGCGAGCCTGTATGCCGACGATACAGCGCCCACAGCGCCCGCAGGTACGCAGCGGCACAGCATTTCGCTTTTGCCGCATACCGGACAGAGCAGATGCGTTTCGTTTTCCCATCTCATGGTGCAGTGCGGGCAGAATATGCCGTTTTCGTCCGCCAGATCGCCGCAGAATACGCATAACGGCGGGAACACGGCTCGCATCAGAGCCGAAAACGCGGCGCTCATTGGTTGTTCAGCTCGCCGAGCAGCCACGCAAGACCGGTATAGCGCAGCGTTTGGCGATTGTTGTCTATCATAGCGTGCAGCACGTCGCGCCGCCCCACCATAATGACCATTTTCTGCGCGCGCGTGACCGCCGTATAGAGCAGATTGCGCGTGAGCAGGCGCGGCGAATAGCTGTAAACCGGCATTATCACCACCGGATACTCGCTGCCCTGCGACTTGTGAACGGTGATGGCGTAGGCATGGTCAAGCTCACCGAGCATTGCAAAATCGTATTCGGCGACACGGTCGTCAAACGCGATGGTAACGCTCTCGTCGGCGGGCGATATTTTGCGTATAACGCCGATATCGCCGTTAAAAACGCCCGAGCCGCCGTCCGTTCCCTCTTTTTCCCACGGAATATCGTAGTTGTTTTTGATCTGCATAACCTTGTCGCCCTCGCGGAAGATTATCTCGCGCACCTTCTTCTCCTTTTTCTTGGGGGAGGGGGGATTGAGCGTCCGCTGGAGCAGGGAGTTGAGCATTTCCGTTCCGGCGACGCCCTTGCGTGATGGCGTTATGACCTGTATTTTTTCGCGGATGTCCTCGCCGTAGCTTTTGGGCAGGCGCGATACGCACAGATCGGCGATGGTCGGCGCGATGTTCTCCTCGCGGTTTCGCGTGAGGAAGAAAAAGTCGTTGTCCGTCGAATCGAGCGTCGGCTCTTCGCCCTCGTTGATAGCGTGGGCGTTTGTGACGATAAGGCTTTCCTTCGCCTGACGGAATATCTCCTTCAATTTGACGGTGCTGAAGCGGTCGCTCGCGATGAGATCGCAGAGAACGTTTCCCGCGCCCACCGATGGCAGCTGATCGCTGTCGCCTATCAGAATGAGCCGTGCGCCCGG
Source organism: Eubacteriales bacterium (assembly GCA_041670545.1). Lineage (GTDB taxonomy): Bacteria > Bacillota > Clostridia > Oscillospirales > CAG-272 > JBAXZA01. Next base: position 1,820 of record JBAXZA010000131.1, read on the forward strand.
CTTTATCGCGCGGAGCAGACCGTTGAGCAGAACGGTATCGACCATCGACGCCTCGTCGATGATGATTACCTCCTCCTCGAGCTGATTCTTCTCGTTGCGGTTAAAGCGCGGCTCGCGCTCGTCGGCGTATTCCATCTCGAGCAGACGATGAATGGTTTTCGCTTCGCACTGAGTCGCCTCGCTCATTCGCTTTGCGGCGCGTCCGGTCGGCGCGGCGAGGGCTATTTCGTGTCCCATGCGCTCAAAAACGCGTATAACGGCGCGTATGACCGTCGTTTTACCAGTTCCCGGGCCGCCTGTGAGAATCATAACGCCGCTGTTCAGCGCCGAAACTATCGCGCGCTTCTGCATGACGGCGTATTTCATGCCGCCCTCCTCCTCCATCTGCGCTATGAAGCGCTCGATGTCGGCGACGTCGATGGCAGGGCACAGGCGGTCGAGCTGGGTGAGCTTGTCCGCGATGTATTTTTCCGCCGCGTACATGGTATCAAGATAGATGCAGCTGCGGCGGTCGAGCTTCACCCGCACCGCGCGTCCGCGTCCAATAAGCCCCTCGAGCGCGTCGTCGGCTTCGTCGCGTGAGACTCCGAGCAGGGTGACGGCAGCCGGAATGAGCTTGTCCTCCGGCACAAAGGTGTGACCGTTCTGCATACCGTTAAACGAAAGGATATAGCGCAGACCGCCCATTATCCTGCGTTGGTCGTTCTGCTCAAGCCCCACCGATTTTGCGATGCGGTCGGCGCGCTCAAAGCCGATGCCGTAAAATTCGTCGCACAGCACATACGGATCGTCCTTGATGATATCGACCGCGCCGCCGCCCCATTTTTTGTAAATGCGAACGGCGGTGGCAGGGCCGACGAAATCGCGGCAGAACATCATGACGGTGCGCACTCCGAATTGAAGCTTGAAGTTCTCCGATATCTCGAGCGCCTTTTTCTCCGAGATGCCGGGAAGCTCGGCGAGCCATTCGGGGTGGTTTTCGATAACGTCAAAGCTCTCCTCGCCGTATTTTTCGACAAGCTTGCCCGCCGTGGTCGGACCTATGCCCTTGACCGCCTTGCTTTTCAGATAGCGCAGTATCGCGCCGGAGGTTGCGGGCAGCTGCTTTTCGTAGGCTTCGATGTGAAACTGCCGCCCGTAGCTCTGATGAACCTCCCATTTGCCCATCGCCTTGATGGTTTCGCCCTCTCCGACGAACGGCATAATGCCGACGAGGGTTATAAGCTCCTCCTCGGCGACCGCGAAATCGCAGACCGTATAGCCGTTGTCGTCGTTATGGTAGACGATGCGGTCGACAACCCCTTCGACTTCGACGAGATCGTCGCGTCGGGTATCCGTATCGTCGCCGCCGCGCAGCGAGAGGTTATCCTGCGCGGCGCTTTCGTCCGCAAGGTCGTTGCGATAGGCGCCGCTGTCGGCGCTGTCGTCATAAAAATCGCTGTCGTTCATAGCTTCCTAAAAATCTCGCCGCGCAGGATATCCGAAAACAACGCTCTGATACCGTACGCGGCGAATATACATAATAAAATCTCAAAAAATACGATCATGACCGCTCACCTCACCGCATTATATGCGGCGGGCGGCGGGGCGGACAATAAATCGTCCGGTTTGCGCCGGCGCACAAGCTTATCCGTTCACCGCAGCGGCGGATAAAGGTTCGCGGCGCGTTAAAATATTATACTCCGAGCACTTTTGCAAGCTCGATGGAAAGGTCGAGATTCTCCCACGGCGCCTTGATATCCTCGCGTCCCATGTGACCGTACGCGGCGGTCGCCTTATAAATCGGGCGGCGCAGGTCGAAGCGCTTGATTATAGCCGCCGGACGCAGATCGACGCATTTCTCTACCGCGTCGGTGATAGCGTCGTCGTCAATTTTACCCGTGCCGAAGGTGTCGATCATTATCGAAACAGGCTTGGCGACTCCGATTGCATAGGCGAGCTGAAGCTCACACTTGTCGGCGAGTCCCGCCGCGACGATATTCTTCGCTACATAACGCGCCGCGTAAGCCGCGCTGCGGTCGACCTTGGTCGGATCTTTGCCGGAGAACGCTCCGCCGCCGTGACGCGAATAGCCGCCGTAGGTATCGACGATTATCTTGCGTCCGGTAAGTCCGCTGTCGCCCATTGGACCGCCGACGGTAAAGCGTCCGGTCGGATTGACGAAATATTTGGTTTCCGCGTCGATAAGCTCGGCGGGAATTATCGGCTTCACTACATTTTCAATGACGTCGGCGCGTATCCGTTCGAGCGAAACGTCGGGCGAATGCTGCGACGATATGACGATGGTGTCGACTCTGACGGGTTTGCCGTCGTTATATTCGACCGTGACCTGAGTTTTGCCGTCGGGACGGAGGTAGGAGAGCGTGCCGTTCTTGCGGACCTCGGTCAGGCGCTTTGCGAGCTTGTGTGCAAGCGATATCGGAAGCGGCATAAGCTCTGGCGTTTCGTTGCAGGCGTAGCCGAACATCATGCCCTGATCTCCCGCGCCGGTGTCAAGACCGTCGGTGATCTCTCCGTCCTTTGCCTCGAGCGAACGGTCGACGCCGAGTGCGATGTCGGGCGACTGCTCGTGAATGGAGTTTGTGACGGCGCAGGTATTGCAGTCAAAGCCGTATTCTGCGTTGTCATAGCCGATGTCGCGGACTGTCTGACGTACTATCGACTGGATATCGACATAGGCGTTTGTTGTGATCTCGCCCATGACCGATACTATGCCCGTCGTGGTGGTGGTTTCGCAGGCGACGCGCGACATGGGATCGGACGCGAGCAGCGCGTCAAGAATACTGTCCGAGATAAGGTCGCACATTTTATCGGGATGCCCCTCTGTGACCGATTCGGACGTGAAAAGAACCTTCTTTTTGTTCATGCGTATACATCCTTTCGTTTAAAGACGCCGGTTTGTGCCGCCGTCATTCGTAAAACATAAACGAAAAAATTAAACTCCCGGTAAGCAGTACCTACCGGGAGCGTATGTTCGCTGACTGCCGCGCGATGCGGTTTACCTCGCAAATCATACTCTCATCTCCCGGGAATTGGCACCTTTCAGCGGGATTTGAAATCCGCCGCAGGTTGCCGGGCTTCACAGGGCCTGTCCCTCCGCCGCTCTTGATAAGAATAAGATGGTTATTTTTTCGCCTTATCGGTATTATACCACAGCGCGTTTCTTTTTTCAATAGCGGCGCTTCATTATTAATACTTTTTTTATATTTGCAATACAATACCGCACAATTTGTATCCTGCCGGAATCGGCGGTGTCCGCGGTGAGAAAATAAAAATAATTCACAATTCACACCCGCGCCGCAACGCCGCAAACGCTTGCATTTTGCCTGCGTTGATGGTATAATGTTATCGCCGCAGTATTTTCGTATAAATTTTATAAAATTTGAAAATAATGTATAATAATGTGAGCGTGGCGGTATACAGCAATTTTACAAACTTACAATATGATGAAGTGTTTTTCGCTTGCGAAATTAGTGACGGTTTTTCGATGATTTTTCGCTTGCGAAACGGGGTGCGAAGCTG
>JBAXZA010000132.1:0-5313 GCA_041670545.1 Eubacteriales bacterium
GAGGAGTTTTCGACATATACCGTTCCGTCTGCCGACGCTCCGAGATTGTCCTTGACGAGCTTCATACCGAAATCCGATATCGGGTCGGGTATCAATATCTCATAGCAGGTCACGCTCGTTTCGCCGGCGAGTCTTGCATAGGTGTCAAACGGCATATACATATGCGGCTTGTCGGTATAAGCGAGGTTGAAATCCCCGCCGTATTCGCGGGCGGCGACGCCGGTGACCGTGAAAGGTTCGCTGTTTATGTATATGAGCAGTCCCGCGACGTCGTATGAGCCGAAAAGCTGCCATGACAGCACGTCGTCGATGACAACGCCGTCGCCGTTGATATCGTCCGGCTGGAAATAACTTCCGTCAAGAAGCCGCAGATTATGTATGGTGAAGAAATCGCCGCCCACAGCTGTGACCGATATCGAATTTGCAGAAGCGCGGTCGGTGGAAGCGGATATCGTCCCCTGCGCGCTGTAAGCGTCGGTATAGAGCTTGGAATCCTCGCTGTCCGCCTTTATCGACGCTTCGTCGAGCTTGGTTTCGAGTGTGGAGCGGAACGCGCGAATGCTGTTATAGGAAAATTTTACATCGTCGGTCATAAAGGCGCTTATCTGAGCGTAGCGCAGCTCGCCGTTCTGCCATCGGCTTTGTGCAAGCTGCGGCGAGAGCGTATCGTCCGTAAGTATCAGCGCCCGCGCTCCGCACAGCAGAGCGAAGATAAGCGCGAAAACACAGAGTGAGACGCCCTTGAGCACCGTTGTTACTTTGATTTTAAGCTTCATATCAATTGCTTTCGACAAGTCTCACCTGATCGCCCGCCGAAATCGGCTTTGTGGACGCGGTGATAATGAATTCGTTTCCGTAAAGACTGCTGGACAGCGCCGACTGAGTGTCGTCCGAAGCGAGCACCTGAACATCGACGCGCGAAGCGTAATAACGGTTGCCGAGCGGTGTTGATTTGCTTTCGACGACAAGTATAAATTTGCCGTTTGAATCCTCGCGGACCGCGCTGTTGGGGACGATAACGTCGTAATTTGCGCCGCGTTCGCCAAGCGAGAAGGTTATGTTCTGCCCGACGGTGACATCGCCGGTAACATTGAGCACGATAATGCGCGAGGAAGCGGGGTTCGCAGGATCGTTTTTGATCTGCGCGACCGTGGCGTTACATTCGCCGTTCCAGAAATACTGAGCGGCGGCTGTGTCGCCTGTTTTAACTCGCGCCGCCTGTTCCTTTGTGACTGTAAGCGAAACCGTATAGCCCTTGTCTGACATAAATATTTCGGCAAGGGTAGCGCCGCTCTCTGCCTTCTCGCCCGCGACGACGGAAACGGACGATATCGTGCCGCCTACATCGGCGGTGATCGAAGCGCCGACCGCGTTTGAACGAAGCTTTTCGATATCGGCTTCCTTGGCGTCGATTTCCTTCTGCTTGCGCTCAAGAGTGGTGTTTGAGGAGAACAGAGACTGCTGATCGGTAATCAGCGACTTTTTGAGAGTTGAAAGTGATTCTTCAAGCTCGCTTGCGGTCTTGTTGTTTGCTTTAAGCTCCTCGAGCTGTGTCTTGTACTTGTCGAGGGTACGCGTCTGTTCTTTTTTGTCCGCGTTCAGCGAATCGATCTGATCCTGAAGCGAGCTGTTGGTATTTATCGATTTGAGGGTGTTGTATTTAGTTTCGGCAGTGGACTGCGCCGTTTTAGCTTCCTCGAGAGCGGTTTTTTTCTCGGTGATATCGCCCTCTATCTTTGCCGACAGCCTTGTGGCGTCGTTAAGGCTCGAGGTAGCCGCCTTGACAGCCTGATTCAAGCGGTCAAGCTCGGCGTCGGTAACGGAATTGGAAGCGTTCTGCGCGAGGAATATCTGATAATCCTCTTTTTTGCGGTTGAGCGCGATGGTTTTGTCGTCGATTGCTTTTTGTTTGTCTGACAAAGCTTTTATAGCATCTAAATAAGCAGATTCTGCGGCATCATATTTAGCTTTTTGCTTAGTATATTTAGGATCTGCATATGCTCCAGAAGGATTTGTCGAATAATCACCATTTATGAGTTCTTTTAGTATGTTGTCAAGATTGACATATTCGGTTTCTTTTATGTTTTGTAAAATTTTAATATTTCCTTGTGCAGTCGGAGCATAGTTATTATAATCGCTCTGCGCCGCTGCTAAATCTCTTTCCAAATCTTGAATTGCTCGGATATATGTATCAAGCTCGCTCGTAGACGTTCCTCCGGTAGTCGGATTCTTATCCTTATAATTTGCGAGCGCTTCCTCGGCGTCGGCTTTGAGAACGGTGAGATAATCAACGTTGTCTGCGTTCGCTGAAAGCTCCTGTTTGAGCTGTGAAAGCTGCGCCGTTATCGATTCGACGAGCGCTTTTGCTTCCTCGTAGGTCCTGTATGCGGCGTCGATACGCTCTGACAGCGGAGCGTCGGTAATCTCCTTGTCGACGGCGGTTGAATCCTGTTTGTTAGTCAGAGATGTGATTTTTTCGGTCAATGTGTCGATAGAATCGGTCAGCGCGTCGATTTTTTTGTTCATCGCGTCTATATCCGAGGTCTTTGAGCCTGCTTTGCTGAGAAGCGCCTGAGTATCGGCTATTTTTTTCTTGGTTTCAGCCATATTTAAAAATATAGTTGAATATGATGGGTTTACTTTTAGCGCTTCGTCCTCGTATGCGTTCTGAAGCGCTTCCAGCTCCTTGAGCGCCGTTTTAAGCTCGTCGCTCTCGCTGTCGGCAAGCTCGAACAAAACGTCGCCCTTTGCGACGGTATCGCCTGTCTTTACAAGCACCGACGAGATCTTGCGCGATTCGGTGATTTTGACCGAGTAGTTGGCGTTTGCGGTCACCGAACCGCTCGCCCGTACCTTGGTCGTTATTGTTCCGGAGGAGGCGTATTGTGCGGACACCTCGGGCAGTGAAAGGTTCATAATCGTATTGGAAAAGAATGTCAGCACGAGCATGACGATCAGGAAGATGATGGCGATGGTCTTGATGATCTCCTTGCGTCTGTTTTTTATGGGTTCCATTGTAAATAAATACCTCCGAAATAATGTTTGACCGAACGATTAAAATGTGCGGCATAACGTATAAAATATCGAATATTTACAGCATTGCGGGCAATGGCATCAGCCCTTGATACCGCCCGAATAAGCGATTCCCTCGATCAGATAATCCTCGCTGTATAGAAATACCAGCAGCGTGGGTATCATATAGAAGGTAGCGACGGCGAACGCCAGACCGACGTCGCCCGAGTTGATTTTCGAGAGAAAGACGGACAGCGGATGCATTTCGCTGTCGGCGAGCAGGATAAGCGGCTGCTCGACCATATTCCAGTAGTCAATAAAAACGAGTATTGCAACCGAATATATGACGCTTTTGCAGAGTGGGACGCATATTTTGGTGAATATCTTCCATTCTCCGCAGCCGTCGAGCTTTGCCGCCTCGATGATAGAGGACGGTATACGCCGCATGAATTTTGTCAGTATAAATACCGCGAACGGCGAGAACACGCCGGGAAGTATGATCGCCCAGCGGGTGTTGAGGATTCCAAGCCAGTTTGAAACGAGATAGTTAGGCACCAGCGTCACCTGATACGGCATGAGCATGAGTATGACATAAACGAAAAAAGTGATCGAGCGGAATTTTGTATTAAAGCGCGCGAAGCAGTAGGACGCTCCGAGCGCGACCAAAATCTGGAATACCATGATCGGGACGACTAAAATGACCGAGTTCCAGAATTTGAGCAGATACTGCGGGCTTTTGATAAGCGCCGTCGAATACTGCGAGAAGCTGACGATATCGGGAAGCAGCTTCAGGTTGATCTTGTCGGCGATATACGTCTTGCCGCCGGTGACCGATGAAAATATTTTGCCGTAATTGGCTGATATTTCAGTCTGCGACATGAATGAATTTGAGATAGTCAGCACGATCGGCATCAAAAACGCGATCGCGACCACTCCGAGCAGTATCACCGCGACAATGTCGAATACGGCTCGGCGAATCCTCGCGCGGCGTTTGGAACGGCGCGACGCCTCGGACATTTTTCTGTCCCCTGCCGGAGACGACGGCGCTTTTATTTCGGTGTTGTTCATTCCTCGATATCTCCTCCCAGCTTATTGTCGATGAAGATCAGTACTCCGATGATAATTATCATCGCAAGACAGATTATGATCGCCGCTGTCGAGAGCTTCTGATAATCGAGCGACTTAAAGGTGTTGTTCATAAAATGCTGAAGCATATACAAGCTGTCGTACGGATAATCTCCAGTGAGCAGATAGACCTCGCGGAACACCTTGAAGCTGTTTATAAGCGACAGGATGGTCACGAAAAGTATGCTCGAGGAGAGGTAGCGTATCTTTATGTACCAGAATTTGCGCAGCTCGCCGGCTCCCTCGAGGGTCGCGACCTCAAGCACATCGCCCGGAATATTGGAAAGGGCGCTCATGAACAGGATCATGTTGTAGCCGATGTTTTTCCAAAGATAAAGCACCACGATGACGACCTGCGAATATTCGCTTTTGAGCCAGTCGACCGGTACCATTCCAAAGTTCGCCAAAAAATCATTGAGCGCGCCGTTGTAATGGAAAAGCACCTGCCAAATAAGCACTATCGAAGCGACGGGAACCATCAGCGGGGTAATGAATATCGTTCGGAACTGCGTGCGGAAGGGAAGATTGCTTTGCAGCAGTATGGCGAGCAGCAGCGAGAGTATCACGGCGAGAGGAACGGCGGTCGCCGAGAAGGTAAACGTATTTTTGCAGGCCATACGGAACGCGCTGTTGTTCAAAAGGTTGATGAAATTCTGAAATCCGACGAAATTCTTCTGTATGGGGTTGTCCACAAGTGAATAGTATATTATCACGCAGAACGGAACTATAAAAAATGTGAGAACTCCGATAAGCGACGGGATCAGAAAAATGCTTGTTTTCCTTTTATCGCCGCGCTCATACCGCACCCTGCGTTTTTTGCGTCCCGTTCCGGGCGCGTTTCCGGATTGTACTGCCGCTGCTTTTTTTATTGTGCGAAGCGGACGTCTGTTCTTTTTGCCGTTGATCTGATCCTGCGAATTATTCATTATTAAGACCTTTTCGTTTTATTACTCATATGTGTTTCCAAATCGTATAAATAACAGCTATATTATAGCATTTCGGGTATAAAAAAACAATAGGAAATATTTTACCGCGATAAAAAACGGCGGTACGCGTTTTCCTGCGGACGCCTTGATTTCCATATTTTTATGATGATATGACGCATATAAAAACTATATGTTCCACATAAAATGTTAATTTTCGGCTCATTTATTTGTAAAACCCTATGTTGAAAAA
>JBAXZA010000133.1:0-5274 GCA_041670545.1 Eubacteriales bacterium
ACACCCATGTTTTCAAGTCCAAACGCAAGCTCGTGCCATACTCTGTCGGTGACGAGCTGCTGCTCTGGGCGCTGCATTACAAAGCCTATCGAGCAGGCGGCGGTGCGGTCGTCAAGCTTATCGAGCGCGACGCCGTTATAGCGCACCTCACCGGTCATATGCCCCTGCGGACGCAGCTCGCGCTTGAGCATACGCAGAAGCGTGGATTTGCCGCTGCCGGTCGCTCCGCATACCGCGGTAAAGCTGCCGCGTTCTATATTCATCGTGACGCCGGAAAGCGAAGGCTTTTTCGCGCCGGCATAGGTAAAGCTCAGATTTTCGATTTCAAATATCGCCATTTTATCTCCTCACAGAGCGACATTGCCGACGGAAGCAGGGCGAGCGCCGCATACGATATATATGATAACAATCCCATAACCGTCGCAGTAACGGATTTTACCGCCGGATAATATGCAAAACCGAGCGCACCGGCAAGCGAACCTGCTGCGGTGATGCCCAGCATAACCAATATCAGAATGAGCAGTATACCGTCCGAGCGGCGAAAACGGCAGAGCGCGAAATTTGTCCTCCGTCCGATGCCATAGCCGCGCGCTTCCATGCTGTCGGCGGTGACAATGCCGTTTTCGAGCGCCCATGTCACCATAACCGAGAAAACTCTCGTCCCGCCGCGAATGGCGTCGGGGATATCAGCGTCGCTGTACAAACCGAGCGCGCGCTGTGCATCGGATGTTTTCTTATACTGCACACCAAACAGCGGGATATAGCGCAGCGTCATTGAAACGAGCAGCGCGAGCTTGGGCGAGATGCCGCCGAGCAGATATAAAATGCGGTCGCTCGTCATCAGCGCCGAAAACGAACGAAACCACATAAGCGAGGATGCTATCGCGCCGCCCGCCGCCGCTCCATACAAAACCGCTTCGAGCGTGACCGGATTGTTGTTCATCACGAATAACACCGTGACGCCGTTATGGTTGAAAAATGGATTTATCGCGGCGCTCGCAAGGATCACCGCCGCAAAAAAAAGGCACGGCTTTGCACACCGTCCTCCCTCGCGGCAAAGGCAGTATAAAAATGCACCTGCAAGCGAGAGCGCGAGCAGCACCGGATTCATCGAGAACATCGCGCAGCCCGCAGCCGCCATAAAATAAACGAAAATCACCGCCGGATTATAATCGCCAAACGCTCTCACGCACTCACCTCCCGATATTTTTTCCGCCGCTGCGAATATGCTTTCAGCGCAGAAAGCACGGCGGCGCCTGAACTTTTTCAGTATAACATAATGCGCGTCTTATGTCAATACGCCGCTTGATATACAAAAAAACGGCTTCCGATGCCAACAGAAGCCGTTTTTTGCCGCAAACGCAGTCATGCGGGGCTGATTAACGTGAGTTCAACGATAGCAGGTACGCGGCTTTTTCGAGAAAAAGCCTGGCAAAAAGCTTTAATAAAAAGTTTATTACAGAGTATGGATGAATTTGTTTGTACTGCACCATTTCTCTCGCGTATAGTGATGTGGTTTTCGCGAATTTGCGCCGCCTAATCAGGGTCCCTACCCTGAATCGGCAGCTGGTTTTTAGGCTGATAATAATTTCGTCGAACTCACGTTAATTATATTATCTCTAAAAAATCATTCGTAATCGACGTCGACGGGCTTTCCGGTCGCCATGGATTTATTGCAGGCGAGAACGAAGCGAGCGTCTTTACAGCGTCGGCATAGGGCGAGCGGATCTTGGAGCCGTCGCCGCTGATAACACCCTCGATGAAGGTGCGGTCGCAGAGGATTCCGGCGTCGCCGTCCTGCGAATAGGTGAGCGCGCCCGATGCGCTTCTCTTGAGGTTGCCGTCGCCCTTAATGACAGCGGTATCCTCGCCGCCCTCGTCCGCTTCCTCGTCCTTAGTTCCGTAAACGTTGAGGTTGCCGAGGATATAGAGATCGGCGCGGGAATCGCGCGCGGAGAAGGTGATCTTGCCGTCGAACGCTTCGCCGGAGGTGGCGTAGCAGCCGGTCGATATGGACGCTATGCTGCCGTCGCCGAACTTTGCGATGGTTGTGGAAACGTCGTCGGTGTTATAGTTGGGGACTTCGTTCACATAGCCGCGCGCGCCGTAGGTCATGACCTGTACGGGATCGCCGTGATGATAGCGGATAAGGTCGAACTGATGAACGGTCTGTTCGACTATCTGACCGCCGGAGATATCCTTGTTTCTCCACCAGTCGACGCCGGGAACGCCGCCGACGCGCACGCAGTCGATGAACACGGTCGGATGCTTCTTAATAAATTCGTTCGTAGGCTCTACAAGGTTGGAATAACGGCACTGGAAGCCTGTCGCGGTAATAATTCCGGCTTTCTTAACGCGGTCGCGGATATCCTTCGCAAGCGAAAGATCAAGCGCGACGGGCTTCTCGCAGAAGAAATGTATTCCGCGGCGAATTGTTTCGTACTCGATCTCGCCGTGGCAGTACGGAGGAACGCAGATGAATACGATGTCAGGCTTGATATCGTCGTACATTACCTTATAATCGGTGTACGCTTTTCCGCCGGTCTTTTCGGCGAAGCTCTGGGCGCGCTCCGGAATCAGATCGCAGAAGCCCGCAAGCTCCACGATGTCTGTAAACTGTAAAAGATGACCGAGGTGATATGTACCGATACCGCCGCAGCCGATAAGAGCTAACTTTTTCATAAAAATTTACCGTCCTTTTTTGTTAATATCGCACAAAAGTACAGATATATGTCACGTTTTGAATTGACGACTACATTATAAACAATAAACCTCCGCTTGTCAATGGCGGAGGCAAATTTCTTTCAACATTATTAAAACATGAGTCTGACGGGTATGGTGAATAGAGTGGCTGAGCGCAGGCTGCTCTGCCAGTTATAGTTTAAGTTCAAGGAAAATATCGCCGAATTCCGCAGACAGCTCGGAGGGGAGCATGGCGTACATCGAACGCCGAGCTGCGGCGCGCTCCGCAGCAAGCCCATGGAGGACGACAGCGCATTTTGCGGCGTCAAGAATGGAAATACCCCGTCCACACTGCGCCGCGAACGCCGCCATTATACCGGCGAGCGTATCTCCGCTGCCGCCGCGAGCAAGTCCAGCGCAGCCGTGGCGCGACACATATACCTCCCCGCCGAAGGCAATGTGGGTGATATCGTCCTTGAGTACGACGATACAGTTGAAACGACGTGAGAACGCATCGGCGGCGGCGGCGCGGTCACGCTTGATATCGGCGATTTCCATACCGCAAAGCCGCGACATTTCGCCGATATGCGGCGTTATTATCGGTGGAATATTACATTCGGACAGCATTCCAACGCGTCCGCAAGCCGCAAGGGCGTTGAGCGCGTCGGCGTCGAATATTAGCTGCGCCTGAAAGTTTTCGATAAGCGAAACAACAATTTCGGCGGTGTCTGAGGTATTGCCCATGCCGCAGCCGCAGAGCAGTACGTCACAGCTTCGCGCCGCCGTGAGGATATCGCCCGCCGCCGACGCCGATATACCTCCGCCGGCGCTTTCCGCAAGCGGCTCGAAGGTACATTCGTACAGCTTCGCCGCCGCTGCCGACACGACGCGCTCGGTGGAAAACAGCGTCACAATGCCCGCGCCGCACCTAAGCGCCGACAAGAGCGCGAGCGACGCCGCGCCGCGATAGCGCGCGCTTCCGGCTATCACTCCGAGCCTGCCGTAATCGCCTTTATTCGTATCCCGTCCACGCTTTGGCAAGCCCGCGAGAATATCCGCGTTAAGTTCAGCGCACTCCATAATTTTTATTCTTCCCCGCCGAAAAACGGCGTTCCGTAAACGTTTTCGATACCGAAATTTTCGCATATGCTCGCCGCGATATCGGCATAGGTGCAGCGCGTACCGAGATTTATCCTCGGCGCACCCTCTCCGGCGGCGATTATCGGAATATATTCGCGGCTGTGGTCGGTCGATGGCGTGGACGGATCGCAGCCGTGATCAGCCGTGACTATAACGAGATCGCCGGACTTCATACGTTCGCAGAAACCGGCAAACCATGCGTCGAATTCGCTCAGAGCCTTCGCGTAGCCGTCGGTGTCGTTGCGGTGTCCGTAAAGCATATCGAAATCGACCAGATTTACAAAGCACAGACCTCTGAAATCACGAGCCGCGATGCCGTCGGTCACCTCCATGCCGTTTTTATTCGATACTGTCGGTATGGCGTCTGTGATTCCGCGTCCGGCGAAGATATCGTTTATCTTACCGACGGCGATAACGTCATAGCCCGCGACCGACAGCTTGTCGAGCATGGTTAGACCCGGCGGGGTGAGCGAAAAATCATGACGCCGAGGAGTACGGTAAAAATCAGGCGCTTTTCCGGCGAATGGGCGGGCGATGACGCGTCCAACAGCGTTCTCACCGCTCAGTATTTTACGCGCCGCGCGGCAGTATTCGTATAATCTTTCGGGCGGCACGATATCCTCATGCGCGGCGATCTGAAAAACGCTGTCGGCGGAGGTGTATACAATGAGCGAGCCGGTGCGCATATGCTCCTCGCCGTATTGCTTTATAACCTCGGTGCCGCTCGCCGGACGGTTGCACAGTACCCCGCGTCCGGTCATGCGCGAAAATTCGGCGATAATATCGTCCGGGAAGCCGTCCGGATAGGTGGGAAGCGACTTTTTTGATATCACACCGGCTATCTCCCAATGTCCGATGGTGGTATCCTTGCCGCGCGAAAGCTCGGCTGCTCTGCCGTAGGACGCCGATGGCATTATAAACGGCGACAGCTTACTGCCGTCGATGTTTCGCAGCCCCATTCGGGTTAGCGTCGGAATATCGCAATAGGGCGACGACATCACCGCAGAGAGGGTATCGCTGCCCTCGTCGCCGAAATCAGCGGCGTCCGGCAGCGCTCCGACGCCCAGACTGTCCAGCACGATGAGGAACACGCGTTTAAATTTTTTCATATAATCTCCACAGAAAACGGAATTATACGCCGCTTTCCTTATTCATATCATCTTTAAGTTTCTTTGACGCGCGTTTTATCAGCGTTCCGAGCTTACGCACTCCGGCAAATATCACGTCGACGATCCGATGGAAGGTGCCGAGCATAAAGAACGACAGCAGCGCGAGGGTGAGGAACACGAGCAGCTCGCCGCTTTCAAGCGGTACGAGCGCGAAAAACCAGTCGAGCAGGAATATCGACGCCGCCGATATCACCGTCACGCCGCCCCATATAATCCCGCGCACGGCATTGAACGGTCTGCACACGCGGAACAGCGTGATTATTCCGACCACCCAAATCAGCAG
>JBAXZA010000134.1:0-5272 GCA_041670545.1 Eubacteriales bacterium
CTGCGCGGCAGGCGCAGAACGGCGCCGCAGTTGCGGCATTTACGGTAGCGATGAGTTTTTATATCGCGCAGACGGTCAAACTGCAGGCGGAAGAATCCGGTGACAGCGCCTAATATCCGTTCGAATACGGCGTTTTCGGCGCGACGGCGGGCAATTTTTTTTGAAAACATACGGTATATCGACCATATTATCGGCACGAGCGCCACAGCGTTCAATATCCAGCTTCCGACGAAAGCGTTTATAACGATCAATATAATGTAGCATATGAGCAGCGCGTAGGACAGCTTATCGCTGCCGTAGCGCCCGTACATGAAACGCATGAATTTCGCTTTTAATTTACCCATCCGGACATCTCCGCTTCTTTTACTTAAAGCAGACGGTGAATATTAATAATATATGTTCCGTATTGCTTTGCTATATGATACCTTTTCAATATTAACCTTACATCAACCGTTCATTAAAATCATGTTAATGTTTTTGTTTAAAATATTAATCAGGGTATATTTCGTATGATCGTACATTTATATTATTTGAAGGGATTTATTATGAAAATTTTAATAACAGGAGCTACCTCCGGAATCGGCGCGGCGTTCGCGCGGAGGTTCGTCCGTATGGGACATGAGGTCACGGCTGTCGGACGCAGCGCCGAGAAGCTAAGACGTCTGCGCGGAGAGCTTGGCTGCACCTGCGTGAGCTGTGAGCTTTCCTCCGAGGAGAATATACTCGCGCTGCATGAAAATTACCGCGATATCGATATTCTGATAAACAACGCCGGCTTCGGCGCCGCCGGACATTTTTCGGACATACCGCTCGGCGAGGATATCATTATGCTCGACGTCAACGTCCGTGCGCCGCTTATGCTGATGAAGCTTTATCTGCGCGATATGAAGGCGCGCGGCAGCGGCTATATACTCAATGTCGCATCGATCGCCGCTTTCATGCCCGGGCCGAAAATGTCCACCTATTACGCTTCCAAAGCGTATATACTGCGGCTTACGCAGGCGGTCGCCTACGAGCTTCATGCACAGCGCTCGGGAGTTTATGCCGGCGTTCTCTGCCCCGGTCCGGTATCTACGGCTTTCAATCAGACGGCGGGCGTCCGCTTCAAGCTGTTATCCTCGGCAGATCCCGACGATATCGCGAAAGCGGCGATATACAATATGTTCAAGCGCCGCACAGTCATACTTCCGACACTTGAAGCAAAGCTCATTCATACCGCCGCAAGGCTCACGCCGGACGCCGTTCTTGAAGCGATTTCAGCTTTTGTAAATCATATCGAAAAATGATCCGTCGGATTATTATTTGCAGCGAAAATTTTAACCGGACGCGTATTTTATTGCGCGTCCGGTTTTTTACTGGGGCTTGATCGTAAAATCGCATAAATAATGTTGAGTAGTTTGCACTATATTTACGAATAAGACCTATTCGATTGCCGCTAAAAGCAGCTTATCCTTTGCGTATACAGTCCGAAGCATTTTCAGCAGACAGTCAAGCCGCTCGGCGGGTATGATGCCGCGCGCGGCGGCAGCCAGCTTCTTGAGAATATCGTAATTATAACTTATTTTTGCTTTTGCGGCGCGGTCCTTCATCGAGGACATCAGCCGTTCGGCGGCGATATCAGAATCAATCTTGGCACAGTATTTTATAAGCAGATAATCATTGCCGTTTATCTTTTCGGCGAGCAGCTCATAAAGTCCTGCGCCGGCAAGATATTCCGCGGCGGTATCAGCATCCAAATTCCGCAGCTTCGTCCTGATAAGCGACGGAAGCGCGGCTCTCCATTCGTCATCGGTATAAAGCTTACGATAAGAATTGAGCGCGTATACATTTCCATCGGCTATCAGCGGCTCAAATACACCGCGCGCCGATGTAATATCCCCAGCCGCCTCATAAGTCTTTGCGAGACGATTGTTCCAGCTCAAATCTTTCATATAAAATGAGGAGGCTTCCCTTTTTGCCGGCTTTATGCAAAGCTTTATCGCCGCTTCATAATTTTTGGCGGCGAGTGTTTGCTCATACTGCATAACAAGAACGCTGTTGATATCGGTGCGCCTTGAAATATATTCCTCGGCGGCGGTGTCGCCGAACAAACGGCGCTTGAGAGAAATCATCGCGCTGGCAAGGAGTCCGCGTTTTTTCTCATTATAGCTGTAATTATACGCGTTGTAATCGACGCGCAAACCGCGTTCGGCACGGTCGAGCGCGTCCATTACATGCGCGGAATTGTCGGCGGCGGCATATTCGGCGGCGATTTCGAGCAGAGAAACCGAACAATCGCTTTCACGCATACGGGCGGTATCGCTCTCGGCGCACAAACGCTTTACACAGTATCCGATCTCCTTATCCGCCGCCGCGCAGACTTCCTTAATGAACTCAATGATCTTTTCCGATGAGACGAATTCGTTCTCAGACTCGTAATATTCATCGCGGTTATAGGAAATCTCGGTCGATAGAATATAAAGCGAGAGGTCAAATGCGTATTTTACATACCCCTGCCCGAGTCTGAGCGACGCGTCGTCCATTCCCTCGCGGAGAAAACATACAAAGCGCGCTTCACCGTCCGAAAGCGATTTTTTCGTCCCACGCGCGGCGGTGTACGCCGCACGGATGTTACTTTTGCGAAGCTTCAGTATCGATGGCGCGTCGAACACTCCGAGCGCGGAGCATACGCGGGTACGGATTTCCCCGTCTGCGCACAGCCTGACGACGATATCGGTCAGCTGTGTGACCGGAACACCTGCGAGCAGATCGCAGAGTACCTCGTCGTCGTTTATATCGATTTTTCTCGCCTTCGGCTTTTTATCTGATGTATTTTTCTCTGCCATTACGCACCATTGCCTTACTTGCTGTCAGTATCGTTCTTTGAACGTTTTTTGATTATTACGGCAGCTGACGCGATGATAGCGGCGGCGACCGGAACGAGGATTATAAGCGTCAGTCTCGACGACCGGCGCGCGTTCTCCCGCTGAGCCTCTTCTGCCGTTTCATTCTCTGCCGCGATATTTGCGGCGGTAATCGTTTTATCGATTCGGACGCTCGCGTAGACCTCGGAATACACCGCGCTGCTCTCTCCGGCGTGACCTGCCGCATAAACAACGCTTCGTCCGCCGGAGGACAGCATCGACGTCGGAAGCTCGAATTTGAGCTTTTTGCCGCTGAAATCGAGCGATTTGTATTTGATGCCGTCGACATAGATGTCAAAACGCGTTACCATTGAAGAAACAGCGTTGCCGGTATCCATTTTGATTTTCACCGTGAGCGTCTGCTCGTCCGGAGCGATATAATCTGCGGTGGTATACGCGGCGGCGTCGGACGTTTCGGGCAGCAGTGCCGCCCCGTCCTCGCCGTCAAGCTCCATCGTTATACCGCGATAGCTTTCGATGCCGAGCTTCATTATATTCGGGTCGCGCTTTGAAAGCTGATTATCCATCCATTCGACTCGCGCTTTGAGCCAGCCGCTAAGCGCGTCGACCTCCTGCGCGTAATCCCAGCCACCAATTTTGCCCCAGATTCCGATGTTTTTGTTCGCCGCGGGCGCGAGATATTCGGCGAGCGAAGCTATACGGGCGGCGCAGGCGTCGATTTTATCATGAATTTCCCACCAGCGATCCTGCAGCCGCGCGACAAACCACGGATCGTCATAAAGCGCGCGATACCAATATTCCCTGTCCTGCGATTCGGAATGATTCCATTCGTTATAGGTCGCCGACGAATCCACGAGGTTCGCGTGATTGCCGCTCGACCAGTCCATATCCCATACCGGCCCGAAAGTCAGAAGCCCGCCGGTGTCCTTATACATGAAGCAGCTTTTGAAAAGCAGCTCAACGCTTTTGAACGTCTGATTAACTATCCAGTAATCGATAAACGAATCCATGTCGATATATTCGCTGTAATGCTTTCCCTCTGAATTATAACCGTCCGGCGAATAAACGGCGTCCTCCATCGACTGGATATAAGATGAAATATAATTCATCATTTCGTCGTTTGTCGACGCGTATTCGGGAGTATCGACCATTATCGGCACGTCGTGAGAGGTGGTGAATTTCGATACCTCGTCGTAATATTCGTCAAGCTCGAGCAGATAGCCTCCGGTGAGGTCAAGGCTTTCGAGATCATAGCACGCGGCGATGTCATAATCGCCGAAAACTCCGGTAGTTATCCACGAGAGATCGGCTGACATAGCGTCCTCGAGCGCCTTTTTATCCTTCTTTGAAAGCGAATATTTCACAGCTGCGGCATCGGCGGCGTCCTTCGCCGTATCGTCCCAGCTGTAAATATCAACGCGGTTTTCCTCCACTCTCACACTTTCGCAGAGAACGTAAAGTCCGGCGTATTCGCCGTTGAATATAAGCTCGCAGGGGCGGCTCTGACAGTAAATCAGCCCAAGCTCTCCCGAAAGGTCATAGGATAAAATATTGCGCAGGCTCGTTCCGTCAAAGGCGTTGGCGAGCAGCACCCAATGACGGCTCTCACCCATGCCGAGCAGATCGGCAGATTCGTCAAGCTTGATTTTATATGGCTTTTTATCCTGCCACCATGTCGAATTGCCGCGCCCGCGTATCTCTATCCCGCCGAATGCTTCAGTGTAGGAGCTGACGTTGTCCGCGTATTCGCCGGACAGAGCTATCCTCATTTCACCGGCGATATAATCGGTTTTGGACGTCACCGGTTCGCCCGACGCGGTGTTTATATAAACCACCGGCAGATTACTCTCATATTGTCCGAAAACAATGTCGGCGGCGAATGATGGCATCGCCGCACATAATGTCACGGTGAGTACAGCAAGCGTTATAAACGCCGCCGCGATAGATTTAACCATTCGGCATCACTTATTTTAGTTGTATTTTGATATTTTGTTTTTGAGGAAGCCTACCGCCATGCCGATGTCCGCCGCGGGATCCGCTCCGACCTCGCGCTCGATGGTGAGATAACCCTTATAACCGATATCCGCGAGCGCGGCGATATAACGGTCGAAGTCGACTCCGCCTTCTCCGAGCGGAACCTCCTTGAAATAGTCCCAGATGCGCAGATCGCCGATTCCGCCGTCTGCAAAAAATCCGTATATCTCGTGACGGTCGCACGCGCGGAGGTTGACGCCGTCCTTGGCGTGGGTATGAACGATATAGTCGCGCAGGGTATAAACAGCCTGAACCGGATCGTCCTGCGTTACCATCACAAGGTTCGCCGGATCGAGATTCACCTTTACGCCGCGCGCCGAAAGACCGTCGAGGAATTCTTTGAGCATGACCGCCTTTTCAGGTCCGGTTTCGAC
>JBAXZA010000135.1:0-5218 GCA_041670545.1 Eubacteriales bacterium
CGTCTTAATCTTATAGAGGAGGCTGAAAAAGCCAAAAATGAAGAAGCTGATTAAATATCTCAAGCCCTATTGGTTCTTCGCGCTGCTCTCACCGCTGCTCATGGTCGGAGAAGTGGTCGCAGACCTGTTTCAGCCGGCGCTGCTGTCGAATATCGTCGACGAGGGCATCATCGGCGGCTCGCTTTCAAACGTCATTTCAATCGGTGTGCAGATGATACTCATCGTGCTTGCCGGCGGCTTCTGCGGCATGGCGGCTTCGTATTTCGCGTCGGTCGCGGCGCAGAGCTTCGGCTGTGATCTGCGCAAGGACGTTTTTGACCGCGTCATGCACCTTTCCGTGGAGCAGACCGACAAATTCACCACCGGTTCGCTTGTCACCCGTATGACAAATGATATCACCATGGTGCAGGATCTCGTTTCAATGGCGCTCAGAATGTTCATCCGCGCTCCCCTCAGCTTCGCGGGCGGCATTGTCATGGCGCTTTCGCTCAATATCAAATTCGCTTGGGTACTGGTATGCGCACTGCCGCTCGAGCTTATCGTCATAATTCTCATGCTTTCAAAGGCGGCGCCCCTCTTTTCGCAGGTGCAGAGCAGACTTGACCGCGTAAATTCGGTCGTTCAGGAGAACGTCACCGGAGCGCGCGTTGTCAAAGCCTACGTCCGCGAGGAGCATGAGATCGAACGCTTCGACGACGCTAACGTCAGGCTGCGCGACGTCAATCTCAAGGTTCAGAAGCTGATGGCTACCATCAGCCCGCTCATGATGCTGTTCATGAACGCCGCCGTGGTCGCGATAATCCTCATCGGCCACTTTGAGGTGCAGGCCGGTGCGATGCAGGTCGGCAAGATCATGGCGGGAATCACCTATGTCACCCAGATACTCATGTCGCTGATGATGGTCTCCATGATGTTCCAGAGCATCAGCCGCGCCTCGGCTTCAGCAAAGCGCATTATCGAGGTGCTCGACAGCTCGCCCGTGGTAGTCGGCGGGGATAACAGCACGGCGCAGGGCAGCGGAGCGGTGTCGTTTCGCGGCGTCGGCTTCCATTATCCCGCGACCGTCGGACGTCCGGTGCTCAATAACATTGACCTCGACATAAAACCCGGCGAATATATCGCCGTGCTGGGCGCTACCGGCTCGGGCAAATCGTCGCTTATAAATCTCATACCCCGTTTCTACGATACAAGCGAGGGCAGGGTCACGGTCGACGGCATTGACGTGCGCGATTATAATATCGACGCTCTGCGCTCCAAGATAGGCTGCGTACTGCAAAAAAGCGAGCTGTTTGCCGGAACGGTCGCGGATAATATCCGCTGGGGACGCCCCGACGCCACCGACGAGGAGGTAGTCGCCGCCGCAAAGCTGGCTCAGGCTGACGAATTCATCACGACCTTCGCCGACGGCTATTCGACAATGATAAGCGAAAAGGGAGCGTCGCTCTCGGGAGGTCAGAAGCAGCGGCTGTCAATCGCCCGCGCCGTGCTGCGCCATCCTGAAATACTGATTTTTGACGATTCGACCTCCGCGCTCGATCTCGGCACGGAAGCCCGGCTTCGCACGGCGCTCCGCGAAAATATGCGCGGCACTACAATCATAATGATAGCGCAGCGTATCGCGAGCGTCATGACCGCCGACCGAATAGCCGTCATTGAAAACGGCGCCGTCACAGCCTGCGCGCCGCACGCCGTTCTCATGAAGGAGAGCGCCGCCTACCGCGATATTTATAATTCACAGATGAGAAACGGAGGTGCGGTCAATGAATAATTCACCGGACAAAAAGAAAAACTCGCCCGGAGAGGACGAGGATAACGAATTTCTGCGCCGTCAGCAGGAAAAAGGAGGTTCAGACTCTGGCGGAGGACGCCGAGGCGGTCCGCACGGTCCGATGATGCGCGAAAAGCCCAAAAACATGGGCAAAACACTTAGGCGGCTGTTTTCTTATATCGGCA
This sequence comes from Eubacteriales bacterium, assembly GCA_041670545.1. Classification (GTDB taxonomy): domain Bacteria; phylum Bacillota; class Clostridia; order Oscillospirales; family CAG-272; genus JBAXZA01. The sequence goes on from JBAXZA010000135.1 coordinate 1,954, forward strand.
GAAGCAAATATCTCGTGATAGGACTGCTCGCCGTCATGCTGCTCTCCACCCTGCTCAATCTCGCAGGTCCGGCGCTCCAGGGCATCGCGATAAACAATATCGTGGACATAGCCGCCGGAAACGCGGTGTTCGAAATGCTTCTGCGCACCATCGCCACCATTGCGGCGGTTTATGTAATATCCTCCGCGCTGACCTATTTTCAGGGTATCGCGGCGGCAAAGCTGTCTCAGAAAACGGTTTATACCATGCGCGGCGAGCTGTTCCGCAAAATTTCATATCTTCCTATTAAATATACAGATACTCACCGTCACGGCGATATCATGAGCCGTATGACAAACGATGTCGAGAACGTTTCAAACACCATCTCGCAGTCGATAGCGTCGCTTTTCTCCGGCGTTATCACGCTCATAGGCTCGCTCGCGATGATGCTCTATTACAGCCCGCTCATGACGGTCGTCGCGCTTATTTCGATACCGCTTACCATTCTGACCTCAACCCTCATGGCGAAGCTGATGCGCAAATATTTCGTCAAGCAGCAGCGTCTGCTCGGAAATCTCAACAGCCACGTCGAGGAAATGGTCACCGGCTATAAAACGGTTGTCGCCTATGGCCGCGAGGGGAGATCCATCGAGGAATTCGGCGGAATCGCCGACAATCTCAAGCATACCGCGATACTCGCAAACATTTTCGGCGGCATCATGGGTCCGATCATGAATTTTATCAACAATTTCGGCTTCCTGCTCGTCGCCGTCACAGGCGGCTGGCTCGCAATCGAGGGCGCTATCGCAATTGGTACGATTCAGGCGTTTCTGCAATATTCAAAGCAGCTTTCCCGTCCTATAAACGAAATCGCCAACCAGTATGCTTCTATTCTGACCGCTATTGCCGGCGCGGAACGCGTGTTTGAGATTATGGACGCAGACACCGAGAGCGGCGGAAATGAAGCGTCGCTCGACGCATCAAAAGTCCGCGGTGATATTTCGTTCAAAAACATCATGTTTTCCTACAAGGCGGGCGAACCTGTGCTCAAAAATTTCAATCTTGAAGTCAAGCAGGGGCAGACCATCGCCATCGTCGGACGCACCGGTTCTGGCAAGACGACCATCGTCAATCTGCTCACGCGCTTTTACGATATCGACAGCGGCGAGATTCTGCTTGACGGACGCAGCATCGATGATTACACCCGCGAAAGCCTGCGTTCGAGCATAGCCATCGTATTGCAGGATACGGTGCTGTTCTCCGACACGATAGGCGCGAACATACGCTACGGCAAGCTCAGCGCCAGCGATACGGAGCTGAAAAGTGCCGCTCATACCGCAAACGCCGACGTCTTTATCGACCGGCTGCCGCAGGGCTATGAAACTCAGCTTTCCGAATCGGGCGGCAATCTCAGCCAAGGTCAGCGTCAGCTGCTTTCGATAGCGCGCGCCGTGCTCGCCGATCCTAAAATCCTCATTTTGGACGAAGCGACAAGCTCGGTAGACACCCGCACCGAGATGCAGATACAGTCGGCTATGCTCGCGCTGATGAAAAACCGCACGTCGCTCGTTATCGCGCACCGTCTGTCGACCATACGCGACGCCGATATGATCATCGTGCTGGACGACGGACATATAGTCGAACACGGCAATCACGACGAGCTGCTTCACCAGAAGGGCGTTTACTACAACCTCTATCAGACGCAGTTCGCGGGGATCGAAACTTGATATAAGAAACAAAAAGCAGCGTGACGCCGTTTAATACGGAGTCACGCTGCCGTGTTATAAGCGCAACACAAAAAGCGGCAGTCTGTCTGCCGCTTTTTGTGCTGCGCAAGCGCTGTTCGATCAGCGTCTGCTTTATATCAGCCGTTTATCTCGGCTGTCATTTTTTCGAGCATATCGGGTATCCGCAGCTTCTGCGGGCAATGCTCCATACATTTGCCGCATTTGACGCATTTCATCGCGTTTTCGGTATCCACATCGCCGCCGTTTATCCAGTTATCGCCGTAACGCATCGAATGTGTGTTCCACGCGCGGAAAAGGTCCGGTATCTCGACTCCCATCGGACACGGCATACAATAACGGCAGCCGGTGCAGCTTATCTTCTGCGACGCGCGTATGTTTTCGACGACCTCGTCTATGGCACTGTAATCGGCGTCGGTCATATCGGTCATATCGGTGAAAATGCGGATATTATCGCGCATCTGAGCGATATTCGACATTCCGGAAAGGATAACGCGGACGCCGTCTTTCGCCGATATCCAGCGGAACGCCATTTCCGCCGGGGTATGACCGAGCGCGGTGAACGGCTCTACGATCTTATCACTGAGGTTGGTGAGCGTGCCGCCCTTGAGCGATTCCATCGTGATTACCGGTATGCCGCGCCGCTCAAGCTCGTCGTAGCCCGCCCAGCCGGGATTGTCGTCGCGGTCGAGATAGTTATACTGAATCTGCGCAAAATCCCAGTCATTTGCGTCGAGCACTTCGCCGAGCAGCTTCATTCCAGCGTGAATCGAGAAGCCGAGGTGACGTATCTTGCCGGACGCTTTGAGCTTTTTCGCCCATTCGATACCGTTATATTTTTTTATTATATCCCAGTTGCCCTCGTCAAGGCTGTGCATGAGATAAAAATCGATATGGTCTGTGCCGAGCTTTTTGAGCTGAAGCTCGAACGCTTCATCGAGCTTGTCCGCCGACGGAATCGTCCAGAATGACATTTTGTCAGCTAAATAATAGCTGTCGCGCGCGATACCGTGAAACGCGGTGCCAAGCGCGGACTCGCTCTCTCCGCCGTGATATACGAGAGAGGTATCGAAATAGTTGACGCCGCTTTTGAGAGCCGTGCGCACCATATCGTTTACCTGCGCCTGATCTATTTTGCCGTCCTTCATTGGCAGGCGCATTGCGCCGAAGCCGAGCCGGGAGATATCGTGACCGCAGAATTCATTGCGAATTACCATGTTTTTTACCTCTGTTTATTTACTTTATGACGATCTGACCGATCATATAATCGACCTCGTCGACGTGGCTTTCATATTTATCGGGAAGCGCGGTGTAGGTGAAAATGTAAACTATCCCCGCTTTTATCGCGGCTATCTGCATGAACTGATACTGCGTGCCGGTGACAGTCGCCGTATATACATATTTATACGCCGCGATATCGGAAACGATCATGCTCTCGCCCTCGGTAATATATTCCATATCCGAAAAGGTGGCGGCAAAATCGGCGGCATAACCCGCCCAGAAGTCGGGAACGGACGTATATGCTTCCTCAAGCTCAAACG
>JBAXZA010000136.1:0-5196 GCA_041670545.1 Eubacteriales bacterium
ATCGCCGTGTAGTCCTCTATGTTGGTGCTTGCCAGTCCGTCCATCGAGTGGATGGAGTTGAATTTGAGGATATCCTTTTCGTGTATGACATAGGAGAACGCGGTCGCCGTCTGCTCGGGCGTGCCGTTCGCTTTGAGCAGTTCGAGCAGCTCATAAAGCTGTATGCCGCGCTTCAGCTCCTTGTAGCGCAGGGTGAGCAGCGGTGCGCCGTTCTTCGCCGGATAGACGAAGTTGGTGTCGCCCGCGTGCCAGCCCGGACCATAACGCAGATCGGAGCGGGGATCGTCGTTCCAAACGGTGTAATTCCAGCGCAGAAAGCCGTCCATGCCGGCATAGGACGCTAAAACGCCGAGATAAAGGCTCTCGACAAGCGGCGAACAGAGGAAGGTATTGGGGAATTCCGGCCCGCAGCAGACGTAATACAGGAAGCGTTTGCCCTCCATCGTGTCCATATAATGCTTTAGCTCGGTATGCTTTTCGCACATTGTTCCGAGCGACGGAGCGAAATCGTAGACCTCCTCTCCGAATTCCGAGATGAATTCGGTATGGTTTATCGCCGCCTTGAAGCGGAAGCTCGGCGCGATGCTGTGCAGATGCGCGAGGGTGGCGCGGTATGCTTCGATGTCGGCAGGCTCGTCGGCGGCAAGACGCACCTTTTCGATCTGTCCGGTGCGGATAAAATACTGCTCGAGCGAGATTATATAAGCGTCGATCTGTGCCGCGCTGTCCATATATTTGTACGCGCCGTCGCTCTCGTCGAGATAGCGCAGGCGTATGCGGTCGGGATAATCGGGCGCGATATGCTCGCCGAAGCCGTAATCGCCGTTTGCCCAGATTCCGGCAAGACCGTAGAGCGAGATCTCGCGGTCGATGCTGTATTTTGCGCAGATATCGATATAACGCTGCATTGCGGTGTAATCGTATGCGAAGCTGCCGTCCCTGCGGCGCGTGACGGCGATTATCGAATATTCAAACAGATTGGCGTCCATGCGCTGCTCCATCATGCAGCTCTGACCCGCCCACGGAGCTTCAGAAACGATGCAGGTCACGGCTTTCTGACCAAGCTCTCCGAGCGAACGGACATAATTTTCAAGCACGGCAAAATGCTCGTCGCTCCACGGTGCGACCTCCGCTTTGCGCGCGATATTGCAGCTGTGCTGCCAAAGGTCGAGATGCAGCTTGTTTTTGTCCGCGCCGTGCATAACGTAATCGGCGACCGAAACATTAGCGCAGACCGAGCCGATTTTCTTTTCGCGCTCGAACATAACGCCCTCATAAAGATCAAGCTCGAGCTTTACGTTTGCGGCTTCGGCGTCTGCCGGAATGGTCATTTCGACGAAAACGGCTCTCGCCTCTCCTGCTTTCATCTCTAAAATGGGAGCGGAGAGCAGGGCGTCCGCCTTATAATAGCGGTCGTCGTCGATGTGCATATCGACGATGTTCATTTTGACCGGATAGGGAGCGCGGGCGGCGAGCCGCAGGGTGTGATACTGTCCGTGCTGCGAAAAATATGCCTGTGAGCCGACGTTGAGCGCGAAGGGCGCGTCGCCGCTTATGATAAGCTGGAACGCCGCGGTGTCGTTTTTCATCGCGGAAAGACCGATCGAGCAGCCGTAATCGGAAATGCACGCCGGATTGAACATCCAGATATTGCCTGTCGTCAATTTAAAAGTTTCGGGACGTGTGCCATATGTAAAATTCATAAATTTTCCTCCGTTTTCGGTTATTTGCCACTATTGTATCACAAAACCCCGCCCATGTCTATAATAAACATGAATTTTGAGCGGCATAAGGGGAAAATTGTGCGCCGCCGCCGCAAAATAAACGGCTTGACGGAGAAGGGGAGGTGTGATATAATAAAAACATAATTTTTACAATAATAATATGCTTTTTTGATATGGCAGATATGAATAAGGGGTACGAATATGAAATTTCCAAGCCTTTTATATAAGGAAAATACCGTGCGCGCTCTTATCGAGCCGCAGGTTTTCGACGATGTTCGCCTGTCCGCGCTCGTGGCGGGCGATGTGCTGCGCTGCTCGCTGCCCGTCTGCACGGCGGAGGATATAAGCTGCCGCCGCGAAATGTTTGTCTGCGCGGAGGATGAAGCGTTCCGCGCCGCCTTAAAGCGCCTTGCCGATGGGTGCGCCGATATCGCCTTTTACGCAGAAGCGGGAGAGCGCGCGCGGACGGCGGAGGAAAAGAACGTCATATTTTTAAGCCTTTCGCGCGCAATGCTCGGTTTTTATCGGCTCGCCGCGTCGCTGACCGCACCCGCAAAATGTGATTTTACCGTTAGATTATCAGAATATTTTCAAGCCGAGCTTTCAAAGGATTATATAAAACGCATGACGGCAAAGCTTGACGAGCTGCTTTCGGCGGCGTCGGCGATAACTCATAACTCAAACCTTTTCCGCATACGCGGCGAGCGGCTTCGTATCGCGCAGGGCAATGCCGAGAGCTTTACCGATATCATCTCCCGCTGCGCCGAAAATCTTTCGCTCACTCCGCCGGACAGCGGTGCGCCGCTGTCCGCGCCGCTGTCGGAAAACATTATCAGCGGGATAGCTTCGCTGCATCCGGCGGATTTTGACGCTTTCGCTCAATTCGCGGCTGATTTCGGCGCGTTTTATTCGCCCGATATACTGCGTTACTGCGGCGAGCTGAACTTCTATCTCGGCTTCTGCGAGGTTCGCGACCGCGCACGCCGCGCCGGAATACCCGTTTGCTATCCCGAAATAACCGACGAGCGGGTGATAGCCCTGCGCGACGCCTACGACCTCTCGCTGCTCACCAAGGACGAGATGAAAATCATCCCGAACGATATCTCATTTGACGCAGACGCGCCGTTTTGCTATCTGACAGGAGCGAACGGCGGCGGCAAAACCACCTATCTGCGCACAGTCGGAGTCGCGGTGCTGACGGCAATGCTCGGTTGTCCGGTGGCGTGTGAGGGCGGGCGGCTTTATATCCCGCACGGCGTCTACACGCATTTTCCGCGCGACGAACGCTTTGACAAGACCGGACGCTTTGCCGACGAGCAGAACCGCGTCGACGCGATTTTGGCGGCGGCTGACGACCGTTCGCTCGTGCTTCTCAATGAAACCTATTCGACGACCGGAGAGGAGAGCGCGGTGCGTCTGACCTCAGCGCTCGCCGAGCGTTTATGGAGCATGGGCGCGTACGGAATTTACATCACGCATCAGCACAGCATATCGGAGTCGCACATTCCGTATCTCAATGTCGTAGTCGACCGCAGCGACGCCAACCGCCGCACCTATAAGGTGGAGCGCAGGCGGGACGACGCCGGTTCGTTCGCGCATGACGTTCTCGAAAAATACTCCCTTACGCCGGCGGCGCTTGAAAAACGCTTCGCGGCGTCCGCTAACGGAGGTAATGACCGATGAAATACAGTCTGCTTTACAAAACGCCCGATCCGCGCGAAATTTCCGACGTCGCCTACGATCTGAGCGTCGACCGCGCCGTCCGCGCCGTGATACCAGACGCACGACGCGCCGACAATATGCTCACCGTGCTGATGAAGCCGCTTGTGCTGCGCGAAAATATCGTGTACCGTCAGAATATATTGAAGGATTTTTTGGCGCTCCCTCAGCTTTATGACGATCTGAAGGTGATTTTCAACCGTTATGATAAGGTGAAAAGCGACTGGCGCGAGATGCGCGGCGGCGCTTATCCGTCGGGCGGGGCGTCGAACAGCCGTGCGCTCGTCGATTATACCTTCGCGTCGCTCAAGGTGACCGCGATGTTCCCGAAAACGATAATATCGTTTTTCCGCTCGATCTCCGATACGCTTTCAAAATATGAGATAAAATCCGATGGACTTTGCGAGATAAAACGCTACTGCGGTGAAATACTCGGAAACGATTCGCTTTCCGAGCTTGAACGCACGGCGGCGCTGTTCGCCTATAAAACGCCCGAGAGCTTCGAGTTTTCGGTCGCCGCCGGGCTTGATGAAACGTTCCGGCTCGCCTCCTGCGGTCTGTGCGCCATCACCGACATATCGGGCGAGCGCGAGGACAATATGTTCGCCAAGCTGTTCCGGCGCAAAAAATCCGACGGCTCGGTCGAGATCGAGGACGACGAAGCGACGAACGACGCGGTGCTGGGCATTGTAAACGAGGCTCTGCATCGTGTGGATTCCGCGCTTTCGCAGGTGACGGACGGCGTTTACGAGGTTTTCTACGGCTTATCGGGCGAAATGCAGTTTTACGACGCCGCGATAAGCTATACCGGCTATATGCAGGACGCCGGAGCGCCCATCGTATTCCCGACGGTGCTCGAAAAGGAAGCCGACAGCTTCAGCGCGCGCGGGCTATGCGATCCGGTGCTTATCACCGACGGAATCGCGGCGGCGGAAATAGTCCGCAACCCAATCGATATCGGCGGGGAGATGGACGGAATGCTCATTCGCGGCAGTAATAAAACGGGCAAAACGTCTTATCTGCGCGCGGTCGGCGCGGCGCAGCTTTTCATGCAGTCGGGGCTTCCGGTCTGCGCCGACAGCGCCGAGATCAGCATACGGAGCGCAATTTACACGCATTTTTCGTCGGCGGAGGAGGAATTCCGCGCGGGCGACACCGCCGGACGCTTCGAGGGCGAGGTTCAGCTTGTGGATAAAATCATACGCGGAGCGCAGAGCCGTCCCTATTCGCTGATTCTGATGAATGAAACGTTTCAAACGACCTCATACAGCGAGGGCGCGGACGGGATGCACGATATTCTGTCGGCTCTGCCGAAAATCAAAGCGAAATATATATTCGTTTCACGGCTCGCCAAGCTGTTTGAGCTTGCCGATAAGCAAAGGGTGAAGCTCGTCACCATGACCGACGGCTTCACGGCGGAGTAGTACGCCGCCGGCTGTCCGGACAGCCGCTCATGCGCGGCGACCCCTTATATAAACGCCGTCGCCGCGCAGTTTTGTCTGCGCGGCGTTTTGCTGTGCGCAAACGTTCCGGATATGATCAATTATGGTATTATATGTATAATTGCCGCCCATAATATGTGTGCGCCACTTGAAATATGGAAATATTTGTGATATTATAGGTGTGTGAGCCGGACGCAAATATAGAGGTTTTCCGCGTCGTGTGACTATTACATGAGCTTAGATAAAACGATCAAAAATATCCGCCGGAATATTCTGACAGAGGAATAAAATGGTAAAAAAGAAAGCGATAC
>JBAXZA010000137.1:0-5106 GCA_041670545.1 Eubacteriales bacterium
ATATTAATCACGTCGCCGTCGCAAATGAGCTTATCCGCGGGACGGCAGATGTCGTCGCGTCCGCCGAACGGCTTCATATACGATTTATCGGCGTCGGCGAGCAGCTCGGCATCGTCGCGGTGGATATATACCGGAGCGCCGGTGAGCGAACGAAGCCGCTCGAGCGCTCCGATATGGTCGAAATGTCCGTGCGTGAGAAGTATCGCTGTGATATTCAGTTCGCGCTCGGATATTTTCGACGCCAGCTTTTCAAAATCGTCGCCGGGGTCGACTGCGGCGGCGTTTCCGGCGTCGTCGGCGATAAAGTAGCAGTTGGTCTGCCAGACGCCGACCGAATATGTCAGTATTTTCATTTTTTGCCTCCCGACACGGCGATTTATAATACTTCATTATATCATAATTTCATGTGTTTGTCCATAGAATTTTTAATTATTACCGATATATACATACATAATCATTTTTTTCCCAAAACAAATTCGATCGTCATACCGCGTGAAAAACGAATGATGCCGGCATTTTACATATACAGACATAATATGCCTGTATAAATAGGAGAAATATCGCCGTAAAGCGGCCGAAAAGGTATGTAACTATGACAAAGATAACGCGAAACGGGTTTGTTTGACGGTAAATTAAAATTTTGTACTTGAAATGTCACAAAATAAGTGGTAAAATATAAACGATTTTGATTTATCGGGATTTGTCCGGACATTTTACGTCCAATAAAATATCGCGGCGGCTTTTATTAGACCGCCGCGCGCAAAGGAGGTGCGGAAATCGCCGGATGGATAAACTCCGCAGTATTATCCCAAAGGATAAAAATAAACGCAGAACATTGTTTTTGACCGGCGGTCTTTGCTTGGTCGTGCTGATTTTCGCCGTAATCGGCAGCGTATGGCTGAAATATTTTATTATCTCGCATAATATCGACGCAAAGCAGCCTATTTACGATGAAAACCGGATATATTACAGCGCGCTAAGCGCTAAGGAACAGGCGCTTTACGATGAGATACACGAAAGCGCCGCCGCGGTCGAACGCTCGACCGCGCTTCTTCCCTACATCTATGGCGAAGATGAATTCAACGCGGTTATGAATGCCGTAAAAGCCGAAAATCCGGAGTTTTTCTTCATACGCTATGAAAACTGTAAGCTGACCGAAACCGGCTCGAAATCGCTTGTAAACATAGCCTACTGCACGCTGCCCGATGAGATCGCGGCAATGCGCGCCGCGCTTGACGAGAGGGTGAGCGCCGTGCTTTCGGAGCTTGACTTGGAGATCGGCCTTTCAGCCGGCGAATTCGACCGTGAGGTCTGGCTGCACGATTATATTTTAAAAAATACCGACGGCGTTACCTCGGATATCACTCAGGCCGATATACCCCTTTACGCCACTGCTTACGGCGCGCTCATACTCGGTCACGCCGATTCTAACGGCTATTCGTCGGCTTTTTCACTGCTGCTCGGAAACTGCGGCATTTATTCGTCGCTCGTTTACGGAAGCGCGGACAGCGGCGGCGTGATGGAGCATCACGTCTGGAATCTTGTACGCGTCGACGGCAGCTATTACCACACCGACATCACATGGGACGACGCTAATATCGATTACGCGCCGGATATAATGTTCCACGGCTATTTCAACCTCAGCTACGCAATGATATCGCGCGATCATGTCGCGGACGACGCCGCTCCGCTTCCTCCCTGCGATACAGAAAATACTTTTTATAACGTGAACGGTCTTTACATAAAGGATAAAACGTCGCTTACACAGACCGCCGATCTCTGTATTTCGGCGGCAGCGGAGAGCGGACGCAGCTATTTTGAGCTTTATCCGAGCTATACTCGCGACAACACCGAGCTTTATAACGATATCATTGCACGGGTAAAAGCGTTTAACGAAGTAAACGGCGGTATTTTGAGAAATGAAATCAGAATTTACAACGCCAGCGCGTCGTCAAACGCCGTAACTGTCGAAATATTCCGCAAGGACTGACCTTTTTTTGCTGAAATCAACAGTATCAAACGTCTGTATTCTATTTTTATTTTGTACCGTTATGTAATTTTTTGGCAGAGACATGACGTTATATAGATCTTGTTCGTAAATTTAAAATCACGAAATATAAAACATATTTAAAAGTTATTATTTGAGATTTTTTGGTATTATACAAACTTTTCAATCTTTTTTATACAATTTGACCGTTTACAGCGGTTTTACGAACAAGCCTTAAAAAATATACTTGATTTTAGGCGTGCGGTGTGCTATAATGGAATATAATATTTTAATACGAAATCGGAGTAAAGTGCAGTTATGATCAATATAGCGGTAATCGGCTTCGGCACGATAGGCAGCGGCGTAGTCCGCATTATCGACGAAAACGCCGAAATGATACGAAAACGGATAGGCGACGATCTGAACGTCAAATACATCGTGGATATTAAGGATTACACCGGACATCCGCTCGCTTCAAAAATCGTCGCGGATTTCAGCCGGGTGCTCGAGGATCCCGAAATCTCGATCGTCGCTGAAATGATCGGCGGATTACATCCGGCGTACGATTACTCTATCGCGGCTCTGCGCGCAGGAAAAAGCGTCGTCACCTCAAACAAGCAGGTGGTCGCGACAGTCGGCGACGAGCTGCTGCGCACAGCCGCAGAGCATGGTGTCCGTTATCTGTACGAAGCAAGCGTCGGCGGCGGTATTCCGATCATACGTTCGCTTACCGATTCGCTCGCCGGAAACGAGATCTGCGAAATAAACGCCATACTCAACGGCACAACCAACTATATCCTCACCCGCATGGCGAAGGACGGCTGCGATATGGCGACAGCTCTTGCAGAGGCACAGCAGAAGGGCTATGCCGAAGCAAGACCTCAGGCAGATATCGAGGGCATCGACGCCTGCCGCAAAATCGCTATACTCGGCGCTATCATCTTCGGAACGCTTATTCCTTCTGAAATGATCGAGGTCGAGGGCATTTCAAACGTCACCGCGGACGATATTAAACGCGCCGAAAAATCGGGCGGAGCGGTTAAACTTGTCGGACGTGCGGTAAAGTTGGACGGCGATAAATTTCATCTGTCGGTTGCGCCGTATATAGTGCGCGCCGATAATCCGCTCGCCGCTGTTTCAGATGTTTTCAACGGCATTCTTGTACGCGGAAACGCGCTCGGCGACGTAATGTTCTACGGGCAGGGCGCAGGCAGTATGCCTACCGCGAGCGCCGTTCTCACCGATATTCTCGACATCGTCAGCCGTATGCCAAAGCAGCCGGCTCAGCAGGTGTGGAGCCGCGATGAAAGCCGTTTTGTCCGCACACTTGGCGTCGACGAAATCAGCCGCTGTGAAGCTCAGCTCGGATTCAGACTTTGAACCGGAACAGCACCGAGCTTGCTCATAAAATCAACGCAAAACGTTAAATTATATAATTTGTCATTATTCAAGCGTCCGGCCAGACTGTCCGGACGCTTTTTAGTTTATCATATCCATAACATATCGCAGAGTTGTGCTTTTTGTTATAAAATCCAACATATAGCACATAGATTTTTGATATTTTTGTTAAATATCGCCTTTGAAATTAATTGTTAAATATGTTATAATATATATAAAGAGAACGAATGAATCAGATGTTCCTTAACATCGAAAAATAACACATAATTCAGATGTTCCTTAGAAATGTAAGGCGGATTATGGAATATTCACCAGATAACAGCAATGAAAAATTAGAATATGAGAACACGCAGACCGCCGGCGTAAATATCGCTTCGGACGCATACCGCGCCGAAAGACGATGGAGCGCCCGGCTTTTGCGTCTCGACGAGGAAACGCAGCGAAAAATCGCCTGCAAATATTACGGAGGACATATGCCGTGGAAAGATACATCGATAAAACACTGACAGAATACAGCCCCGGAGAGCTTGTCGCATACAAACAGAACGGGATCTGCCGCATTGAGGATATACGCAGTGAAAGCTTCGGCGACGCGCAGGCTCGCCCTTATTATATAATGCGCTCGCTCACTCGCGAAAACACCGTGGTTTATGTCCCCGCTGACACTACGAGGAGCGGAATGCACCGTCTGCTCACTCGCGATGAGATCGATACGGTCATTACACAGACCGAATATTCGGCTCTGCGCTGGATTGACGATTCAAAAGAACGTGCGGCGCGATTTACAGAAATCATCGCCGCCGGCTGCCGGTCGGAAATATTATGGGTGGTCAAAGCGCTGTCGCTGCATCGCGTAAAGGTCGAAAAATCAGGACATAAATTCTATATAAGCGACGAGCGGATTCTCGCAGCCGCAAAAAAAGCTGTCGTCGACGAATTCGCATTCGTTCTCGGTATATCATCTGACGAGGTCATACCCTATATCATGAAACGCGCGGCGCAGACCGACATACAGAAAATGGAGAGGTAATAAACATGAAACGAATTCAGAGCGCCTGCCTTATGCAGACCAGCCGCTTCGAGGATGAAGCGGATTTCAAGCTCTATACCGACAAGCTGAAGAAAAAGGGCGACAGCTTCAAACTGATATCGAGCGAGGTCAATTCCGACGGCTCGGTAACGGCAAAAATCGCAATGAGATATCTCAATTACGAAACCGGCGATTATCTCGACTGAACATAGCATTTAATTGATACTATAAACATAAAACCGCGTCCGAATAATTTACACACGCTGTAAATGTGTAAATTATCCGGACGCGGTTTTCGCGCGTTTCCGTTTACTTATTTGAAAGATATTTGTCAATCGCGGCGGCGGCTTCCTTGCCCGCTCCCATCGCGAGAATAACGGTGGCTGCGCCGCTGACGGCATCTCCGCCCGCAAATATCTCAGGACGCGTCGTTGTGACGCCGTCCTCGGCGACCATCAAACAGCCGCGCTTATTGGTATCAAGACCGGGCGTCGTCATGCGTATCAGCGGGTTCGGACTTGTTCCGACTGCCATTATAACGCCGTCAAGCTCTATATCGAACTCCGAATTTTCAATCGCTACCGGACGGCGGCGTCCGGTGGCATCCGGCTCGCCAAGCTCCATCTTCTGGCAGGTAATCGATATTACATTTCCCTTTTCATCCGAATTTATACGGACAGGATTGGTGAGG
>JBAXZA010000138.1:0-5077 GCA_041670545.1 Eubacteriales bacterium
AAAAATGAGCGCCAAGCGGCAGATACGGACTGCGCCCGTAACCGACAAGCTCCTCTACCGTGATGTGCGGCGAGGTGAGCAGCTGCGGCAATATCGCGACGCACCGCGCGGCTTCTGTACGCGTCATCAGAGCGATCGGACGTCCCGAATAGGATATTTCACCTGTGTATTTCACCTGCGAATTAACACAGCCGACAAGCGTCGATTTTCCGCAGCCGTTGCGTCCGATGACAGCGGTCAGTGTGTGCGGACGGAGGGCGAAGGTGACGCCGTCAAGCACCGTATGCTTGCCGTAAGCGGCGCGGACATTGTAGAATTTCAGCATTTATCGCTTCCTCCGTTTCGTCTGAACAGCAAAAAGAAGAAGAACGGTGCGCCGATGAACGCCATGATGATCCCGACAGGTACTTCTGAAGGTGCGAAAAGGACACGTCCGGCGAGATCCGCCGCGACGACGAGAATTCCGCCGCATATAGCCGAGGTACACAGCACCTCGCGGACGCTGCCGCCCGATATCCTGCGCGCGATATGCGGAACGACCAGACCGACGAAGCCGAGCAGACCGGCATAGCTCACCACGGCGGCGGCAGACGCCGACGCCAGCACTAAGCATATAAGCCGCAGACGGCGAACGTTCACACCGAGCGAACACGCCATCGCGTCGCCGAGCGCAAGCAGATTTATCCGCCGAGCTATGACAAGCGATAACGCAAGGCAGCAAAGAGTTATAGCCGCAGGGATATAAAGCTCCGTAACGCGAACTCCGGCAAGTCCTCCGATGGAGAAGTAGTTGTACGAAGCGAGCGTATCGGTGTCGAGCAGCGTGATGAACGATATACAGGCGTTGAGCATCGCGGTGAGGGCGATTCCCGCGAGTACGATTGCGGTTTTTGAAGCGCTTATACGGTTTGCCGCCGCGACGATTATAAGGGTCGCCGTAAACGCCCCGACGAATGCTGCGAGAGGTATCGCGGCGAACGCGGCGGGGAACAGAAACAGGGTCAATATTACCGCGAAGCCCGCGCCCGAATTCACTCCGATGATGTTTGGAGCGGCAAGTTCGTTCGCCGTGACGCTTTGCAGCAGTACGCCCGATACCGAAAGTCCGATTCCGGCGACAAGCGCTCCCGCCATACGCGGCAGACGTATCGAATAGAGTATAAGCGACTGCGTTTTATAGCTGTCGGTACGCAGCAGCGCTCCGATAAATTCGCCTGTGCTCATAGCCGAGCTGCCGAACCTAAGTGACGCTGCGCAGATCAAAATGAGCAGCGCGAGCATAACTGTATAGCGTACCGTTGCGCCCGCCACCCGATTATCCGCTTTCATGAAAGCAGATCGATGAGATAACGGTACGCCTCTGCCCAGCGGGCGTTCGGCTTATACTGAAAAAGCTCCTTAGGAAGATAGGCGTAATTTGCGTTCACGACGGCGTTAAGCTGATTATAGCCGTCGCCGGCAAGCACACCGTTCATATATTCCTTTGCGGCGTTCTCATCGCCCATGGTCGAGATAAAGATGAAATCCGGATCGCGCGAGATAATTTCCTCGAGTGACAGACCGTCGAGCAGAACCGGAGCATCGTCTGCGATGTTATGCACCCCAAGCTGTGAAAGCATACGGCAGACGAAGTTGTCGTCGGCGTTTTTTGCTTTGGTGGCGCTCGCTTTTGATCCGGCGCGGATGAAAAGTATCTCCTTTTCGTCAGCTCCGCTAAAATTTTCGAGCAGAGTGTCAATTTCATTACCGACATCGACGCCGTATGTCTGATACGCCTGCGCGTCGCCGGTTATATCGGTGAACAGCTTGAGCGCCGTGAGATAATCCTCGAAGCTCTCCACATGAAGCGCGACAGATGGGATTCCGAGCGAATCGAGGAGAGCGTCTGCGTCCGCCTGCGCTTCAATATCCGCGGAGCATATGACGAAATCGGGTTCGTAGGACAACAACAGCTCACAATCGATGGTTTTTCCGGCTGAACTGTCGACAAGCGGCGTCGCGCCGTCGGCAAAGCCGCGCGTGACGCTCTCTCCAACTGTCACAGCGATATCACCTCCCGCGATCGTCCATATATCTGCAAAGGAGGAGAATAATACCGCGACACGCTCAGGCTTTTTTTCAAGCACACAGGTGTTTGCGATGCCGTCCGCACTGTAATCGGTTATTTCGATGGGAAATACACCCTCGCCGTCCGGTGACGCGGAAGTTTCGGTGGTAACAGATGTTTCGTCTGAAATCAAACCATTACCGGCACATGAGGACATTATAAACACAGCGGAAAGCGATAATGCGATGAAATTCAACATTTTATTCATAAATATTCCAAATTTAACAGGTAGCGCCGCCCTTGAGATGCTTCTGAGCGGTGATGTTTTCATTTTTGCGTGCAAGCAGATCGTCAGACAGCAGCTGCTCCTGAACCTTTTCAAAACCGATGCGTGCGACAGTATCCGCGAAGCGTTCGCCGGTTATGCCCTGTTCGCGGAACAGCAGGATCGCTTTTTCGACGATGTCGAGAACCTCGGCGCGATCGGTGAATACCTTGTCAAGATAACGTCCCTGCGCCACGCGCTTGCCCCATCTGCCGCCGATATAAACGCGATAGCCGTTCGTGTAGTTTTCGAAGCATTTGAACGGGCAGCGTCCGATGCAGCGTCCGCAGTGGTTGCACTGTTCGGGATCAACGATGATCTTGCCGTCGACTACCTTGGCGACCTTGATCGGGCAGCCCTTTTCAATCTGACATACCTTGCAGCCGCGACATTTACTGTAATCGATCTGCGGAACGCGCTGACCGATGATGCCGAGATCGTTGAGGTCCGGCTTAACGCAGTTGTTCGGGCAGCCGCCGACCGCGATCTTGAATTTATGCGGCAGCTTGACGTTGTTGTAGCCGACGAAGAAACGGTTGTGTATCTCCTCGGAAAGACCGAAGGTATCGATAAGACCGTATTGGCAGGTCGTGCCCTTGCATGAAACGACCGGACGAACCTTAGAGCCTGTGCCGCCAGTCGAGAGTCCGGCGGCTGCGAGATATTCGCGCAGCGGCTCGATGTTGTCGTAGGGAACACCCTGAATTTCGATGGTCAGACGAGTAGTCATGGCAATCTCGCCGCTTCCGTAGATGGCTGCGGCTTCGGATATTACCTTGCTCTCCTCGGAGGTGATTTTACCGTTGCGAGTGATGACGCGGCCGTTGAATTTATCCGTCGAGGTTTTGTCAAAGAGGAAGCCGAGCGCCTTGACCTTGGTTTTCTCCTCCTCGGTGACTCCGGCGGAAGTGCGGACGCGAACGTCATTTACAAAGGTCGAGCCTTCGAGAACGACTGTATTTGTGTAACCGTAATAACGCAGCTTATTCTGAGTCAGATAAGCTCGTTTGCCCTTTGCGCAGACGAGCAGCAGCTTTTCGTCTGTTCCGATTCCGTCGATAATGCCGCTGACCTTGGTATAATCGATGTGTGTCGCTCCGTGAATTGAAGGCGACGGCGCAGCGTCGATAACGCGGTAGCCATTGGCATTACCGGCAGCGTATTCGGCGGGTGTCATGCTAACCATATCGCCGGTCAGTTTATTGAGCAGGATATAAACCGCTTGTACAAACGGATGGATTGCGGTTGAAAACGGAGGAGCATACGCGAAATCCGCGTTGTCAAAATCATCGAGCGACGCATTCATCGTCATTGCCATTACCGCGATATCGACAATTTTATCGACCTCGCCTGGACCTATGCACTGTACGCCCAGCAGACGTCGTGTTTTGCGGTCGGCGATAAGCTTTATAATGAAAAACGCCGCTCCGGGGTAATAATGCGGCTTATCGTCGGTGACTGCTGTCGCTGATACGACGTCATAGCCGGCGTTCTTCGCCTGCTCCTCGGTAAGACCGCTGCGTCCGCAGTTCAGCTCTGGCAGCTTGACAATGCCAGTTCCAAGCACGCCCTTATAGCTCTTTCCGTCCGCTCCGGCGATGATCTGCGCGAGAGTACGTCCCTCAAGATTTGCAGACGAACCCATCGGCGACCACTGACGCGTTCCGGTAATGCGGTTTGTAACGATGACGCAGTCTCCGGCGGCGTAAACATCGGGGAGATTTGTTTCGAGCTTGTCTGATACGGCGATCGCATCCTTGATCAGCTCTATGCCTGTGTCGGCGAGAAATGCCGTATTCGGCTTGATTCCGGCGGAGCATATAACGAGATCGCAGGCGAATATACCCGCGTCGGTCTTAACTCCGTCGACCTTGCCGCCGCCGAGTATATCAGAGGCTTTGACTCCGCATATGACACGTATGCCCTTTTTGATGAGCTGTTTTTTGATATAATCCGCCATATCGCGGTCGAAAATGTTGGGGAGCAGCTGCGGCGCTAAATCGATTACCGTCACTGAAATACCCTGCGCGGTAAGGTTGTCCGCTATTTCAAGTCCGATGTAGCCGCCGCCTATAACGACGGCTTTTTTCGCCTGTTCATTTTCGATATATTCGCGTATCATAACGGCGTCGGATGGGGTGCGCATTGTAAATACGCCGTTTGTGCCGATACCGTTTATCGGAGGAACGACGGCTGACGCGCCTGTCGCGATGACAAGCTTGTCGTAGTCCATATCGTCCTCGGCAGCATCAGCGGTGTATTTTACATGAACCTTTTTGTTCTTAGCATCGAGTGCCGTAGCTTCGCAGCCGGTGATAACGTTTACGCCGGTGAGCGCGGAGAATTTCGCGGGAGTGTTGACTATAAGCTCGTCGCGCGATTCAACTGCGCCGCCGACATAATATGGAAGTCCGCAGCCGGCGTAAGAGATTTCCATATCCTTTGTTATGATCGTCACATCAGCCGACCGGTCGGCTCTTTTGAGCTTGGCGGCGGTTTTAGTTCCGGCGGCGACACCGCCGATTATAAGTACCTTCATGATTTTTCCTCCGAAACAATATTTAGATTTTGTGTATTTATTCTGTGGCAGCAGAATTTTTCATTGACACATTCAGGCTTGAGCTTTTCGCAGACGACGACATCGCCGCCGTCTATTCTGATTTTTTTGCCGTTGACAAGCGCATCCGCGATTTTATTACGCGCGC
>JBAXZA010000139.1:0-5025 GCA_041670545.1 Eubacteriales bacterium
ACTTCACACGCGGGAGCCGCGCCTTCTCAAGCGCACCGTTCCAAGGGAAAGCGGGAGAGTCTGAGAGGACGGAAAACCGTAGGGTTGTCCGTCCTTTCAGGTTCGTACCCGTTTCGCAAACGAAAAATCATCGATAAACCCCTCCGAGCAGATTCGCAACCCATTTCGCACGCGAAAAATTATCGATAAAACCGCAGGTGTCCGTCTGACAAATAATATTTCACCTCAAAATATTCGTTTGCCGCTCCGGGTTCATTTAATATTCATTATTTTGGCGTATAATTATTCCATATAATAAAATGAAGAAGCATCGGAGGGCGAGCACTTGAAAAAACTGCTTATCGTCGACGGAAACAGCATACTTAACCGCGCTTTTTACGGCATACATCCGCTTTCGACAAGCGACGGCATACCCACCAACGCCGTTTTCGGCTTTACAAATATACTGCTTTCTCACCTTGACGGTATAAAACCCGATTACGCCGCCGTAGCGTTTGATCTCAAAGCGCCCACCTTCCGGCATAAAAGCTACGGCGACTATAAGGCGGGACGCCGCGCAATGCCCGATGAGCTGGCGGTTCAGCTCGACTGGGCGAAACGCGCCGTCGCCGCGCTCGGTATGCGTTCGCTCACGCTCGAGGGCTGGGAAGCCGACGATATCCTCGGAACTCTGTCCGCTCTCGCCGAAAAAGAGGACTGCGACAGCTATATCATCACCGGCGACCGCGATTCGCTCCAGCTCATCTCCGACCGCACAACCGTCCTGCTCGCGACAAACGCCGAAACGGTGAGGTTCGACCGCGCACATTTCACCGAGGTCTACGGCATTCCGCCGGAACAATTTGTTTTCGTCAAGGCGCTCATGGGCGACAGCTCGGATAACATTCCCGGAGTACCGGGCGTCGGCGAAAAGACCGCGCTCAAGCTCATTTCACAGTTTCATTCGCTCGACGCGCTTTATGAGGGCTATACGAACGCCGGACTCACAAAATCGGTCGCCGCGAAGCTCGAAGCCGGACGCGACAGCGCCTATATGTCGCTCGCGCTCGCGAAAATCGACTGCGCCGCGCCGCTCGGAACAGAGCTTTCCGATATCGCTTATTCCGGCATCGACCGCGCTGCGATGACCACGCTTTGCAGACGGCTCGAGCTTTCCGGCTTTATAAAGCGGCTCGCGCTCGAGGACGAGGAAAACGTGCCGGACGCCGTCGAATACCTCCCGCTCGACGCGGATTCGCTCACCTCGCTTGCTGTTGTACCGACTGCTCTTTCGATCGATTTCAGCGGAGGCGTCATGCGGATTTATTCGGAAAGCTTCGCGCATGAGGTGCGTTTTACCGACGCCGAACAGCTTATACCGTTTCTCACATCGGAGCGTTCATTGTCGGTTTTCGACGTTAAAACGATATACGGCGAGCTTTATAAGCTGACCGGTAAAAAAACGGCGGTGTCGGTAACGACCGACGTTATGCTCGCCGCCTATGTAATAAATTCGTCCGATTCTAAATACAATCTCGAGTCGCTCTGCACGCGTTATCTTTCGCGCACCCACGTCCCGGACGACAGCGCGCGCGAAATATTCGAGCTTGCCGCCGTGCTCGGCGAACGTATGCGGCTCGACGGCGCGTCGCGCTTATACGACGAGATCGAGCTTCCGCTCGCCCATGTGCTTTTCGAGATGGAAACAAGCGGTTTTCTCGTCGATACAAAGGGACTTGCCGACTTTTCGGACGAGCTTGCGGCGCAGGCGGATTCCTACGCGTCGCAGATCTTCGCCTATGCCGGACATACCTTCAATCCCAACTCCCCGAAGCAGCTCGGAGAGGTGCTGTTCGAGGAATTGAAGCTGCCCTCGCCCAAACGCACCAAAAGCGGCTATTCCACCTCCGCCGACGTGCTGGAAAAGCTGCGCGACGTCCATCCTATTATCGACTGCATACTCGAATACCGTCAGGTGGCGAAGCTGAAATCGACCTACGCCGACGGACTTCGCGCGGTTGCTGACGGGGACGGGCGGATTCACACCACCTTCAATCAGACTGTCACCGCGACCGGACGGCTTTCCTCCACCGAACCGAATTTACAGAATATCCCGATACGGCAGGAGCTTGGCAGACGCTTCCGCAGATATTTTCTGCCGGACAGCGCCGGCAGACTGCTCGTCGACGCCGACTATTCGCAGATCGAGCTGCGTCTGCTCGCCCACATCGCCGACGACGCGACTATGATCGAAGCGTTCAAATCAGGCATCGATATTCACGCCGTCACCGCGTCGCAGGTGTTCGGAGTGCCGCTCGGCGAAGTCACCTCCGATATGCGCAAGCGGGCAAAGGCAGTCAACTTCGGAATAGTCTACGGCATCAGCGATTTTTCGCTGGCGCAGGATATCGGGGTGACAAAAAAGCAGGCGGGCGAGTATATAAAGGGTTATCTCGCCAAATATCCTGGTGTCGGGGAATATCTCGCCGATATCGTCGAGCGCGCCAACCGCGACGGCTATGTGACCACCCTGCTCGGGCGCAGACGCTATATCCCCGAGCTGAAAAGCGGCAAGGCGATGCTGCGTTCGTTCGGCGAGCGCGTCGCGATGAACTCTCCCATTCAGGGAAGCGCCGCCGACATCATCAAGCTTGCGATGATAAACGTCGAAGCCGCGCTTGAAAAATCCGGCATCGACGCAAAGCTGATTTTACAGGTTCACGACGAGCTTATCGTCGAGTGCGCCGCCGGCTGCGCCGCAAAAGCCGAGGAAATCCTCCGCCGTGAGATGGAGGGCGCGGTCACCCTTTCGGTGCCGCTTACAGTCGATGTCCAAACCGGAAGTACATGGATGATGGACGATTAAGTCTTGTATTTTATCGTAAATGTTAACAAATTATCCACGAACGTCTATTGACACTATTAACGAAAATGTGATATAATTGTTGTATAACGTTTAGTGAAACTGTTTGCGGCGGCGGGACAAAAATGAGATTTTGACGGAAAGGAGCGGACAGCGCGTTGAGTGAAGCCGAATGTATTCTTGTGACTTCGTGCAAGGGCGGCGTCGGTAAATCGACCGTGTCCGCGAACCTTGCCGCCGCCTATGCGATGAGCGGCATGAACACTGTCATTATCGACTGCGATTTCGGTATGCGCTGTCTCGACCTTATAATGGGAGTTTCGGAGAACATCGTTTATGATCTTTATGATGTGATCTTCCGTGATATCCCAATAAAAAAAGCGGCTGTTCCGGTGCGCCCGGAGCTTGGCGGCTCGCTCTCGCTTATAGCGGCGCCCTACGGTTATTCGTCGGTCTACGCCGGAATGGACGGCGGCGGACGCAAAATGTTTGAAACCGAACATTTTGTCCGCCTTATTTCGCTCTGCCGCGAACAGTTTTCCGCCGACCGCATCATAATAGACACGCCCGGCGATATTTCCGCGCCCCTCGTGCTCGCTTCGTCGGTCTGCACAAAGGCGTTGGTGCTCGCCACACATCAGAGCGCATCTCTGCGCGCCGCCGAGAGAACCGGCGCGGTGCTCACCGAGCTTGGAGTCGGCGACCGGCGGCTTATCATCAACGGCTATGACAGCGAAGCCGTCCGGTGCGGCGCTCTCGGTGTGCTTGACACCATCGATCTGACCGGGCTTCACCTTTGCGGCGTTGTGCCGTTCGATCCCTTTTTCCGCGACGCGCAGGATGACGGTTTGCTCATCTGCGATCCGTTTTTCACCGTTCGCAAACGTATTTCCGACGGCGCGCGAGCGATAATGAACATACGTTCGCGGCTCGAGGGAGATAACATACCGCTGTTCACCGGATTCCGAAAACCGAACGTATACCGCCGAAGTATGCTGCGCTGACCATTAATGCGCTAATCACAGCGGCGTTATTCACATCATATATTGCTTATATACAGTCAGCGGCGTTATGCGCCGTGCTTTACATATGTCGCCGGATATCGTTCCGGCGCAAATAATTGAGAGGATTTGGTATTTTTATGGATATAGCCATCATTGCGGACGACCGAAAGAAAGAGCTTATGACGCAGTTCTGCATAGCGTACTGCGGCATTTTATCAAAGCACCGCCTGTGCGCGACCGGAACTACCGGTAAATATATCGAGAGCGCCACCGGACTTAAAATCGAGCGCCTGCTCTCCGGCACACACGGCGGCGCGCAGCAGATCGTGTCGCGTATTTCCTACGATGAGGTCGATATGCTGCTTTATTTCCGCGATACGATGCCGGGCGACGGTCCAGATGAGGTCGAGGATAACCTCCTCCGACTCTGCGATATTCATAATGTACCGGTCGCGACCAATATCGCCACCGCTGAGATTCTCGTGCGAGCGCTCGATCGCGGCGACCTCGATTGGCGCGAAATCGTCAACCCCCGCTCCGACTACAACCGCCGCAAAAAGATGAATATGCGGTGAGATGCGGAGATGCGTCGGGGGACTATGTTATTGTTATGCTGCAAAATTATGAGGAAGATACATTGTTTTCAGGGATATAATTAATATGAAGGAAAAAAATACAGAGAGCGTCGAGCTGAAGATCAGCGGCGAGCTGCTTTATAAGCTCAGCTTCGTCGCCGAAAAGGAAGGACGTTCGCTCAATAATCAATTTTTGATGATGGCGCGCGCCGCCGTCGAATATTATGAGCGCGTTCACGAAAAAATCAAGGTGCCGCCGAAGCCGGACGCCGCGCGCGACTCAAAAACGCAGGAAAATTAATTTTTTGTCGGCATAAGCGTCAAATGAGGATAAACCTCTTGACAAAGCAGCTTATTTGGTATATAATTAACTGTACAAGTGTAAATTTGTAGTGGACGGTTCTGCGTCCATTTGACTTATTTCGGATTTTTAGGAGGTGTAAAAGCCAATGAAGAGAACATACCAGCCCAAAAAGCGTCAGCGCAAAATGGAGCACGGTTTCCGCAAGAGAATGAGCACATCGAACGGCAGAAAGGTGCTCAAGAGACGCCGCGCCAAGGGCAGAGAGCGTCTGACCTACTGAGCCATACATTGATTCGGTCT
>JBAXZA010000140.1:0-5007 GCA_041670545.1 Eubacteriales bacterium
CGCAGCCAGAATTTATCGATAAGCTGTCCGCGTTCAGAAAGCGGCAGCGCGGAATATACGATTCCGTCGACGTGTTCGCGGTGAGGCATGGTGAATATTTCCTCGGTGGGCATATTGGGGAAATAATCGCGTCCGTCGGCGCTGCGGTCGCTGCCGCCCTTCCATATATGGCGGTCGGCAAGTCCGACTGTAATCGATGTTCCAAGCGAATTTTCACAGCGAAGCGCGGAGAAATTCAGCGAATTAAGCTTTTTGGCGCGTCCCTTGAGGATACGGTCGTGCTTTTCCCATTTGACGGCGGGATCGCCGCGTCCGATGCGGACGGTTTCAAATATTCTGCGCCAGAGCATCTCTGTCGCCGCGTTATCGGAAAGTCCGGGGTAAACGCGTCGCGCCCATTCCGCGCAGGGATAGGCGACGATCGACCAGCGCACCTCGCCGTGATCGACACGCTCATAATATTCCTTATACGCGGCGTGTCCGGCGCGAGTCGCGGCGATAAGCTTTGCGCCGTCGACTCCGGCGAGCGCGTCGGGATCCTCGGATATAATGTGTATCATCGCAGCGCCGCCGCGCGCATATCCGTTGCGCTGCATCTCCGCCCATTCGGGAACGCTTTCGAAAACCTCGAGCGGCGAGCGCATATATTTCATACGCGAGGATTTTTCGTCATTCCACAGCATAACGACCTCGCGCGCGCCGGCATCATAGGCGGCGTCGGCGACCATACGTCCGAATTCGGCGGCGCCGACCGGGCAGGATACGCACACGGTCTGCCCCTCGGCGACGTTTACGCCACGGCGGACGGTGAGCGCGGCATATTGTTCGAGCTTTGCTTTCATCTGATTTGTCATTATTTTATTCTCCTTATATTTTATGAAGCCTCTGATCAATTCTTCTACTCGTTCAAAACAATGATGTAGACGAATTATACATCATTCAGAGGTTCTTTAATTCCCGAAATATTTTCTGCGCAAAACAGCCTGCATATGCAGGCTGCTTTTTTATCGTACGGCGTCCGCACGGGAAATATTTCAGTTGAGCTGTCTGCGTATTCCCTCGACGGATAGCGTTTTGCCGCTGTCGGTATCGACGGTGAAGATCGCGGCGTCCATTTCGATATTGCCGTCGGCGATCTCAAAGCGAACAGGCATCTTCTGCGTCAGCTTTTCTATGATGATTTCATTTTTTATACCGAGTATCGAATTATCCGGTCCGGTCATGCCGAGGTCGGTGATGAAACCCGTGCCGCCCGGCAAAACGCGCGTATCGGAGGTCTGTGTATGTGTGTGCGTTCCCCATACGACGTTGATTTTTCCGTCAAAATATCTCGCGATCGCCAGTTTTTCGCTCGTCGCCTCGGCGTGAACGTCGAGCAGGGCGAGATCATAGCTGCCCTCCTCGCGCCGAAGTATCTTTTCGACCGAGCGGAACGGACATTCGAGCGCTTCCATAAATATCGTGCCAAGAACGTTCATCACAAGCACGCGATAGCCATCGATATTCACCGTAGTGTAGCCCGAACCGGGACATTCCGGCGGATAATTACACGGACGAAGCAGATGGTCGTTCTGCCTAAGGTAATCCTTTATATCCTTTTTATGCCATATATGGTTGCCGCTTGTCAAAACGTCCGCACCGCCCGAGAATAGAGCTTTGGCGGTCGGTGCGTCAAGACCATTGCCGACACACGCGTTTTCAGCGTTGACTACCGCCATATGGACTCCGTATTCGTTTCGCAGCGACCACAGCTTTTTCGACAGCAGCGCGGAAGCCGACGGTCCGACCACGTCGCCGACCGCAAGAATGCGAATCTGCATTGATTTCTCCTTTCAAAACAAACCCCCCGCATAGCTGCGGGGGGAGATACGAGGATAGGCGCGGTGCGGTATATGGCGTGTCGGCATAAGAGAGCGCCGCAAAAACCATTCGCTCCGTTTGCCTGATCGCGCCGAGCTTCGTTCATTCCTGATCACGCCGCGACGCTGCCCATCCCCTGCTCGTTTCTGTCAGCCTATGTGTGACCCGTTTTTACTTAGCGTAGTCGACGGCGCGGCTCTCGCGGATAACGTTTATCTTGATCTGACCCGGATATTCGAGGGTTTCTTCAATCTTCTTGACAATATCGCGGGCGGTGAGAACCATCTGATCGTCGGATATCTCCTCCGGTCTGACCATTATGCGGATCTCGCGTCCGGCTTGAATGGCGTACGATTTCTCGACGCCGGGGAAGCTGGTGGCGATCTCCTCGAGCTTTTGCAGACGCTTGATGTAATTTTCAACGTCCTCGCGGCGGGCGCCGGGACGCGACGCAGATATTGCGTCTGCCGCCTGAACTATCATTGCGACGACGGTATGCGGCTCGACATCGTTATGGTGAGCCTCAATAGCGTGTATAACGTCCTTGTTTTCCTTATATTTGCGGGCGATATCGACGCCGAGCTGAACGTGCGAGCCTTCGACCTCCTGCGTCATAGCCTTGCCTATGTCATGAAGCAGACCGGCGCGGCGCGCAAGCGTGCTGTCGACGCCCAGCTCGTCCGCCATAATGCCCGAGAGGTACGAAACCTCGACCGAGTGCATAAGGACGTTCTGACCATAGCTGGTGCGGTATTTGAGCCGTCCGAGCAGCTTGACGAGATCGCCGGGGATACCGTGGATTCCGGTTTCAAACACTGCCTTTTCGCCCGCCTGCTTGATGGAGGCTTCGACGTCGCGGCGTGCTTTTTCCACGGTTTCTTCGATTCTCGCGGGATGTATGCGTCCGTCGGAGATCAGCTTTTCGAGCGCCAGACGCGCCGTTTCGCGGCGTATCGGGTCAAAGCTCGACAGAGTGATAGCCTCGGGCGTGTCGTCGATTATGAGATCGACGCCGGTAGCGGTTTCAATGGCGCGGATATTGCGCCCTTCGCGCCCGATAATGCGTCCCTTCATGTCGTCGCTCGGCAGCGTGACGACCGAAACCGTCGCCTCGGAGGCGTGATCGGCGGCGCAGCGCTGGATTGCGAGCGATATGATCTGACGGGCGCGCTCGTCGGCGTCCTCCTTGAGCTGGCTTTCAATCTCGATGATCTTTCCTGCCGCCTCATGCCTAACCTCGTCCTCGATATGTTCTACGAGCTGAGCCTTTGCCTGATCGGCGGTAAGACCGGAAATTTCTTCGAGCTTCGCCATTTCGGAAGCCTTCAGCTCCTCGATCTTGGCGCTCTGCTCCTCGTTGTCCTTGATCTTCTTGTTAAGTCCCTCGTCCTTACGCTCAAGAGCCTCCATTTTGCGCTCCAGCGCTTCCTCCTTGGTGACTACGCGGCGCTCGAGCCTTGTCTGCTCGACGCGGCGTTCCTTGATTTCGCGCTCGGCGTCGTTTTTGAGCGCTAAAATTTCCTCCTTGGCGGAAATAAGCGCATCCTTTTTGGTGCGTTCGGCTTCCTTAGCGGCGTCCTCGGCGATCTTTACCGCCTGAGCCTCCACCGAACCAATCTCATTAGAATCTGCCTTTCTGCGGCGTTTATCGCCTATAATAAAGCCCGTGGGCAGCGCGAGAATAATTCCGATAATTAAACCTATAATAATCTGTAACATAAAGCACCTCCCTTTCCGAAGTATTTCATGATTTTTAATGTCCGGTACAGATGATATAGCAGCGTTTAAGCGCAAATATCTCATCTGTGTCCGCGTTTCAGACGTGCCGGAACGGATACACGAAAAATGAAAAGGAAGTATGAGTGAGCCGCGGCCACAATGCCGGCGCGCCTAAAAAAGGCGCGCTTACGCGCATGGTATTATAAACAAACGCCGAGGTGCGCCCCGCGGACAGACGGATATTTACACATCCGCGGAACAGGTGCCGGTCGTTATATCGTAAACAGCGTGAGCCATCATATCCAAAAACATTTAATCGCGATTCGAAGCGAATGCGTCGTAGTCCGCGAACAAGCGTTGCTTTTCGCGCCGTACGAAATATATGTGAGAGTGCGGACGCAGCCGATGTCCGGCGCACCGCGTTATATTTTCGGCAAAAGCGCGCGCGAAAAATACGCGCTGATATGCAACATATATATTGTAAACAAAAACAGCCGTTCTGTCAAGAGAATATTCGTATTTTTAAGCGCCAGCAATAAATATTCATAATATTTTAACAATATTCATTCAGCAGCGGCGCACCGTCATTCCAAACCGGCAAACCGGCGCAGCAGCGCACCGAAATGTCCCGCCGTGGAAGTAACGACCTCCGAACGCCGAACATGTGCAAAAAAGTCGCTGTCATACTGCGGATATATAAGCTCGGCACAGCGGCGCATGGCGAGCCATACCGCGAGCCTGCCGCTGTATATCACATACGGACGCAGCGCGCGCTCGAGCGCCGCGATCGACGAAAGCCGACCCGCGCCGATTGCTTCGGAAACAAATTCGACGCAGGTATAGGTATCCCGCAGTATAAGGTCGTGACCGAGATACGACGTCACCGCGCCGATGGTGTTATAAAGTATATCGCTGCCGCCGTCAAGATAACGGTCGATGCGTCCGTGCAGCGCCTCGTAGCGCTCGTCGCTTATTTCAAGCGCTGCGATCTTCACCCGCACCCGGTTGTAGTCCGTACCGAACGCGTAGCGCGCGGGATGCTCAACGACAAAGCCGCCCGCGAGCGGCACGTCGCAGCGGTAGCGCGATACCGAATACATATCGCAGAGCGACGGTTCAAAAGAGAAAGACGTATGATTATACACTCCGCCGGTCATGAAACGTATAAATTTTCCTATCGAGGTATTGGTGCGCGAAAACACTATGTAAACGGTCTTCATACGATAAAGCCGCCGCCTTTCGTTATAAAGCTGATATGATTATAGCATAGAATGGTCTTATTATGTAAATTAGCGCAGGTTCGATGTTAGACTTAGGATTTTTCGTTTGCGAAATGAGTTGCGAATCTGCTCGGACGGCGTTCTCGATAAGTTTTCGTTTGCGAAACGAGTGACGAACCTGAAAGGACGGACAACCCTACGGTTTTCC
>JBAXZA010000141.1:0-4950 GCA_041670545.1 Eubacteriales bacterium
CACCGACAGCGCCCGCTCCGAGGGCTATTCTCCGATGCTCGGCGCGTATGTGTTCACCCTCGACGGCACAGGCTTCAACGAAGCTTATAACGATCTCGCCGACTATCATTTCAAGGTCACGCCCTGCATGACCGGCGATACGGTCGACCGCAATATTTATATCTACACCAACACACCGAACGGCGGACTCGAGTGCGCGGCGCTGCTCGATCAGGCGGACGGACTGCTTCCCGTTCCGCTTGAGGTTTCAAAAAACTTCTGCGGCGAATATGAAGAGCCGTTCTATTATCCCGACGACACCGCTTACGGCGATGTGGTTTTCCCGCTTACCATAGCGGCGGGTGAAGCGAAGAAATTCACCGTTCTCAATCTTTATCAGAATTGGGGAATATATCCGCTCAAGCAGCTCTCAAGCATACAGTTCCACATTTCGTATTATCATCTTTCAAAGGGCGTCACCGAAACAAACTGCATTGCGCCCTATTTCGTATACGGCAAGGACGGCTGGGTGCTGCCAGATTTCCGCGGGCTTTCATCCGAGCTGTGGTCATCGCAGCCGCAGCATTATTCCTACGGACGGCTCTATTGGCCGAATTATATAAGCGCCGGCGGCGACAGAATCAAAAGCGAGGTTCAGAGCGCCGATATCGCCTCCGCAGGGCCGGTTTACGCCGATATATCGAACACCTACCTCACGGACGACGGCGCGGCGGTCATCTCGGTTCGTCACATGGAGCTGCCGCAGAACGATGAAACGCGTACCTATTACACCTTCCGCTTCGATTTTACCGAAGAGGTGACCATAAACGATGTCCGCCGCTCTCTCGAGCTGTTTGCCACCGACGGACGTATAAGCAAATTCCAGTATCTGGGATATCTTGACGCCGACGGAAATGAAACTGTAAAGACGCTGGAAAACAAAGCCGGCTCGGAGGAAATAATCCCTCTCGGCAGCGAAGCGCCGTATTTCAGCCTGTTTGACTCGCTCGATTCGGACGGAACGGTCAACTTCGGTCTGATCGTCAAAAGCTGCAATGTAACGATGAACGGCGAGAGCGTAACTATCCCGCTCGCGCTGAAAAATTCGTTCGACGGCTCGCTCAACTACGAAGCGCTGACCTTCGATACCGATACAATCACCTTCGCGGCGGGCGATTCCATTGAGCTGAACGTTATCCTCCTGCCGTTCGGCGACTTCAATATTACAAACGACGACAGCGTCCGCAAGGTTCGCGCGGACAGCGTTATATCGCCTTATACGCTCGATATCGCGGTCGGCGAGCTGATCGGCGATACCTATCTTCCGCGTGTTGCGGCGGCTGACGGCAAGGCGGAATTCACTCTGTCCGGCGGCGCAGACAACGCGGTAGTGCGCGTCGACGGCTTCGATTCCTACGAGCGTCCCGCGATTTATATCAAGGGTGAAAACGGCGAATGGAGCGAATACAAGACCGATACGCACGGCTACGACGGAATTCAGTGCTACTATAACGATGATGGAAAATACGGCTTCGCGTTCGTCTGCCCGATGGGCGACGGCAAAACTCCGGTAACGCTTAAAATCGAAGGCTGACACGTCAAAACGAAGGGAATTACAAATGAAAAAATATATTACAGCGCTGCTTTTATGCGCGTCGCTTGCGGCGCTCGCTTCCTGCGGCGGAATTGGCACAGCCGTGACGGACGCCGGAACATCGGCTGACGGCGCGGTCACATCGGCGGGCACGACCGCCGAAGCGGATACAACCGCCGAAGCGGATACGACCGCCGAAGCGCAAACAACCGCCGCCACATCGGAGGAAACCACCGCCCAAGCGGAAAACGGGCCGCGTCTGCTGTTCGAGGATAATTTCGACGGCGGCGATATCGATTCCGCAAAATGGGAACGCTGTCCGGAATGGGAGCGTCAGGGCGGCGCGGATATCTGGTCGGACGCGCTGTCGTATACGGACGGCGAAGGGCATCTGATACTGCGTGCGCAGTGGAACGCGGACGACAGCAGGGTCGAATCGGGAGCTGTGCGCACGAACGGGCTGTTCACCGCCGCCGAGGGCTATTATGAAGCGTCGATACGCTTTCCTGTCGCCACCGGAACATGGGGCGCGTTCTGGATGATGTGCGGTGATGTCGGCGGAGTCGACGGCACAAGCGAGGACGGCATAGAGATAGACATTATCGAGAGCATTTCAAACGAAGCCGGCGCTTCAAATCATGCCATGCACTGGGATGGCTACGGCGACGACGCCAAAAGCGAGGCAAAAACGCTCGATACCGCAATATATGACGGCGAATTCCATCTTTTCGCCCTCGAATGGACGGCTGACGAATATGTTTTCTACGTCGACGGAGCGGAAACCTGGCGCACCAAAGCGGGCGGTATGTGCGCGGCGCAGGGCTATATGAAGCTGACCGTGGAAGCCGCCGAATGGGCGGGCGCGGGCAGCGACGCGTCGATATCAGCGCTCCCCGCGGATATGCAGGTGGATTATGTCCGCGTGTGGTCGTCAAAGCCGCAGTAAAAAGCGGATCAGCGTCACGTCGGAGCGTAAAACAGACTGCGTTTAAACATTGATATTAAAAAAAGCGGGACTTGAGTGTCCCGCTTTTTGTTATTTGAAGCAGCATTGCACATATAATTATTATTTCACAATATTTTTATCTTACGAGCAAGATCTTAAATTGCGGCTGACAAATACAACGAAAAAGGCTCAGTGAAAAGCATCACTGAGCCTTAAATATTGGAGCAGGTGATGGGAATCGAACCCACGTAACCAGCTTGGAAGGCTGGGATTCTAACCGTTGAACAACACCTGCAAACAGCCGTCTTATCTGACAGCTATTGTATTATAGCATAAAACGTGGTGTATGTCAAGGGTTTTTGAAGAAAAAATCGTCAGATTTCCGAATAACTTCCGAGAAATACTGTCGGATAATTTACATTGTCAAATTCGCAGAGCAGCGACATGACTTCGGGTGAATAGACCGAAGCGTCCATGTCGCAGTAGAACATG
This sequence comes from Eubacteriales bacterium, assembly GCA_041670545.1. GTDB lineage: Bacteria > Bacillota > Clostridia > Oscillospirales > CAG-272 > JBAXZA01. The sequence goes on from JBAXZA010000141.1 coordinate 3,012, forward strand.
AATTCAAAATCGCGTCCGGGTATCGGACGGCTCTCCAGCTTCAGAAGATTGATGCCGTGCGCCGCAAATTTCGACAATAGAGCGTAGAGAGCGCCCGGTTTATGCGGAACAGTGCACATCAGACTCATTCGGTTTGAGCCGGGATATATCTCCGGTTCGCGCGATATGCAGATGAAACGCGTGTAATTGTTGTCGCTGTTTGAGATTTCGCGGTTCAGAATATCAAGTCCGTAAAGCTCCGCGCATTCGGACGTTGCGATCGCGGCGATATCTCCCCGCCCGCTGCCGGCGACATATTTTGCGGCGACGGCGGTGTTGGCGCAGGGGATTATTTTTATATCCCCCATGCGCTTGAGGAATTCGGAGCATTGCCCGATCGCCTGTTCATGCGAATAAACCTCGCGTACCGACGAAATATAGGCGCCGCGACGCGCGAGCAGGGTATGCGATATACGCAGACGGACGCTGCGGGCAATGTAAAAATGATACTTTTTCATCAGATCGTAGACATCGCTGACCGAACCGTGCAGACTGTTTTCAATCGGAAGTATGCCGTAAGCGCAGAGCTTCTGATCGACGGCGTTAAAAACGCCCTCAAATGTGCTGACATACATTATTTCCGGACGCGCGAAAAGCTTATCGCAGGCGAGCTGTGAATTTGCGCCCTCGACGCCCTGACAGGCGATCACGGCGGATTTTGGCATCAGCTTGGGAGTTTTTGCCACGGCGTCGTTGATTTTGCCGAGCAGCTCGGAATTTGCGTTCAGAATATGGTTTTGATTAGCTTTTGAAACGTCGAACAGGGTGTTCCACAATATTTTGAGATAGCTTGCCGTCGTATCGTCAAGCCCGCGCGAAAGCCGCGCGACAATCTCGCGTTCCCGCGATGAATTTGTCACCGCTATGCCATTGCGCTTCTTATATTCCGCGACGTCGGCGGTCAGCGCCATGCGTTTTATGAACAGCGCCTTTAGCTGGTCGTCGATATCGTCTATCTGCGAGCGTATTTCTGACAGCTCCATGTTATTATGCTCCTTTTATAACATCATATCGAGTATGGCAACGGCGGCGGCGGCTTCGACAGCCGGAACAGCGCGAAGAACGATGCAAGGATCATGCCTGCCGCGAACCGACAGCTTGGCATCGGTGCGCGATGTGAGGTCGACGGTGTCCTGCTCGCGCGCAATCGACGGCGTGGGTCTTACCGCGCACCGGAATATGACCGGCATACCGTTTGTCATGCCGCCGGAAATGCCTCCGCTGTTGTTTGTGCGCGTCCGCACCTTATCGCCGTCCATATAATACGCGTCGTTGAAAGCCGAACCGTTCATCTGCGCACAGCGAAAGCCTGCGCCGAATTCGATACCCTTTACCCCGGGAACACCGAATTCCGCGAGCGAAATGCGGTTCTCGACGCCGTCGAACATATGTTCGCCGACTCCGACAGGCATACCGACGACGGCACATTCGATGATTCCGCCGACCGAATCGCAGGCAAGGCGTGCGGCTTCGATCCGCCTGAGCATTTCATCGCACGACGCGGACGATATCACGGGATATTCCGAACGCGCAAGCGAATCAAACAAGTCGGGTGAAAGCGATAATGTATCGAAGGCATCGTCGCAAACCCCTCCTATCGCCGCCGCGTGAGCGCCGATTCGGACGCCGCGCCGCGCGAGCAGCTGCATACACACCGCGCCCGCGAAGCAGAGGGGAGCGGTGAGCCGCCCCGAAAACTGACCGCCGCCGCTTATGTCGTTGTGACCGCCGTATTTGACCGACGCGGGATAATCCGAGTGCGATGGGCGGGGCTTCGCCGCAAGCTCGGCATAATCGGACGAACGCTGATTTGTGTTATCGATGAAAGCCGCGAGGGGAGCGCCGCAGGTGACGCCGTCGGCAAGACCGGAAACTATATTCGGGCGGTCGGCTTCACGGC
>JBAXZA010000142.1:0-4918 GCA_041670545.1 Eubacteriales bacterium
ATCCGAAGGGTGCGGGACGCGGCGGCGCCCCTCACCCCTCGGACTCCCCTTCCCCCGCTGGGACGCGCAAGACGCGTGCGGCACTCCCGCGTATGAGCGCTCTCTGCAAGATGCAGTCTCGTTAATGCCGCTGTTTCTCTCCAAGCGAGGTAGGCGTATCCGCACCAGCAGAGATGTGTACCCTGATGCGGTTGACGATGGCAGCGTTTGTTCAGCGCAAAAATATTCTTCGCGGCAACCGCCGCCGTCGCTACCCGACCTCGGATAAACACATCGAGCACCGCGAGCCGAGCGCGGCTTATTTTGACGCTTGCGAAGAATATGCGGCCCGTGTGAGCGCTCATATCATGCGTATTTCACACGCGGGAGCCGCGCCTTCTCAAGCGCACCGTTCCAAGGGAAAGCGGGAGAGTCTGAGAGGACGGAAAACCGTAGGGTTGTCCGTCCTTTCAGGTTCGCAACCCGTTTCGCAAACGAAAACTTATCAAGAACCCATTCTTTCAGGTTCGCAAGCGAAAATTCATCGATAAACCGTCAGCCCATATCGTGGAATATAGGCTCCTCGGCGGGTTTTATTTCTTCTTCGGCATAAGGATCGATCATGATCTCCTTGATTTTTGGGAACGCCGCCCAGCTCGCCGCGAACGCGCCTGTCGAGAAGGTTATCACGAACGGCAGCAGCAGTCCGAGAGGTATAAACATCAGCAGCAGCGAATAGTTTACAAACCCTGCGATCACAATGGCGACAAGCGCGCCTAAATTTCGTCCGATTCCCAGCACGGTGAATATCAGCGCGTTCTTGAATATCTTGAAGAACGACAGATCGAACGTGATCAGCAGATTATAGATGTAAAACCGCATTATAATATAAATCAGCGCCAGCAGCAGGCTCAGATAGAACAAAACGTTGTTCATAAACGAGCCGATGTTGAAATAGAAGAACACAACGTCGTAGGCGAGCAGTCCGATGCAGACGGCGTCGATAATTCCCATGAGCATACCGCCCTTAAGATTGCGCTTTATGGCGTACCAGAAGTCCTGCCACAAAAATATCGGCTCGCCCTTGACCATGTTGCGGAGAATGTAGGTCGTGCCGACGTTGACATAGCCCCATGTGAAGATGACGAGCGCCGTCAGCGCGAACAAGATCAGCGTCGCCGGGGTGTTCACCGATATTTCGCTCTGCGTGCCGTGAACGCCGTAGAGCGCGAGGTTTATCGGATTTGAGCCGGTATGCAGCATAACGCCGTGAAGCGGCGCGAAAAGCTGCGACGCCGGAGTCGAATTCGTGCCGTTGAGGTATCCGGACATTGCGAACAGTCCGAAAATCAGCGGGAAATTACCGAACACCATCAAGAGATTGACTATAAGCAGTCGGTAAAAATTGCGTCCGTAAAATTTGAAAAAGGTGATCGCGTCGCGCTTGCCGTTGTCGTCGGTTTTAGCGACACCGCGCCCGCTGCCGTCGCCCGCGAACAGGTTATAAAGGTTGAATCTGCTCTTTTTGTTTCCGTTCTTTTTTGCCACTTATTTATCCTCCGATTTTGCACGCGGCTCTCCCGCAAGCTCATATGCGCGGTCGGTGCAGGCGTCCATCGCGCGGGCGATGATATCCCCTATCCCCTCCTGTGCAAACACGCGCATGGCGCGTTCGGTCGTACCGCCGGGAGATGTCACCATTCTTATCTGCTCGTCCGGCGTGCGTCCGCCGTCGCGCAGCAGCGTCGCCGCGCCGATGAAGGTATCGCATACCGCGCGGGTCATATCGGCGCGGTCAAAGCCATATTCAGCCGCCTTGTCGACCATCGCCTTGATAAAATAATATACATACGCCGGAGAGCTTCCCGTTTCGGCGATGATATCGCACATTTTGTTCTCGGGTATCTCAAGCACCTCTCCGACCGATGAAGGCAGCGCCTTTACATAACCGTAAACCTCGTCTGAAACGGCGGACGAGCGGCATATCGCCGTGACTCCCAGTCCCGCGAGCAGGGGAGTATTCGGCATGGTGCGTATGACCGCGGCATTTTCGTCGCCCATTGCCTGCGCAATGCGCGCGCAGGATATTCCGGTCACGACCGATATAACCGTTTTGCCGGACAGCGATATTCCGGCGCGGCGAATGACCTCGAGCGGTTCAGAAAAATTCTGCGGCTTTACGCAGAGGAATATCACCTCGGCGTTTGAAACCGCCTGTGCGGCGTCCGCCGCGATATTGTAGTCCGGCGCGAAATTTTTATATTTTTCCGGCGAGCGGTTATTGAGCCACACCGAGGAATGCGGCACTCCCGCAAGCTCCAGCGCGCGTATTATCGCTCCCGCCATGTTGCCGCAGCCGATAAAGGCGAAGCGGCGGCTTTCCTTCTGATCCATATTAATAAAACATCTCCGTCCGCGATAGATATAGCTATATATTTAATTTTACACCTATATTGTTAAGGAATCAACGTCAATCCTAAAATATTTTACAATTTGAGATCATACTGCCCTTGCAATATGTTAAAAATCAGTTTATAATGTAGGTAATACTGCACAAACGCTGTTGTAGTATTGATTCGACCGCAAACGTTCAAAACCCAGTTTACCAAACCCGTTTTTACCGAGAGGAGTCTAAAATGAACGATCAGAACAGCGGCTTCGGCGGAACATACTCATACAAAACCCAAAAAGCTCCGCCTAATTTCAAGAAAATACGCAATATCATCATCGCCGCGGTGATAGTGATATTCGTACTCGCGCTGATATCCACCTGCTGGTATACTGTCGACGACAAGCAGCAGGGCGTCGTCACAACCTTCGGGCGCGTCACCTCCACGGTCGACGCCGGCATACATTTCAAGCTGCCCTTCGGCATACAGAATGTCGATAAGGTCGACGTAAACGTCTATCAGAAAATCGAAATAGGCTACCGCACCGACAACGTAGCCGCCGAGGGCTACGACGTTATCGAAAACGAAAGCAAGATGATCACCGGCGACTACCAGATCGTAAACGTCGATTTCTTCGTCGAGTACAAGGTCAGCGATCCGGTCAAATACCTGTATTCGTCGTATGAACCGGAATCCATACTTAAAAATCTCGTCCAGAGCCAGATTCGCAACGTTATCGGCTCGAGCGACGTCGATTCGATTCTCACCAACGGCAAGGCGGAGATTCAGAGCCGGGTGGTCGATCTCGTCACCGCCGAGCTTGACGAATACGATATCGGGCTTGTACTGACCGACATAAAGATTCAGGACAGCGAGCCGCCCACAGCCGAGGTCATCGAAGCCTTCAAGGCGGTCGAAACCGCGAAGCAGGGCGCTGAGACCGCGATAAATCAGGCGAACGCCTACAAAAACGCGCAGCTTCCGCAGGCGAACGCTCAGGCGGACAAGCTCATACAGAACGCCGAATACCTCAAGCAGAGCCGCATCAACGAAGCTAACCAGCAGATATCGATGTTTGAGGCGATGTACACCGAATATGCGCTCAATCCCGAAATCACAAAGATCAGAATGTACTACGAAGCCCTCTCCGAAGCGCTCCCCGGCGTCAAGCTCTATATCGACGTTTCGGACGGCACAAATACGCAGAAGCTGCTTCCGCTCGACGGGTTCGCGGTATCCGGCGGCTCGTCCGCTTCAAACTGAGGAGGGTAAACGATGAAGAAAATTATTAAACGCACAGTTATTATCGGCGTTATACTGATAGCGCTCGTCGCGCTCTTTTCCTCTATGTACACCGTCGCGGAAAACGAATACGCCTGCACCGTTCGTTTTTCGAAAATAATCAACACTGTATCCGACGCGGGACTTTATTTTAAAATACCGTTTGTCGATGAAATACGCGTTTTCCCCAACACTAAGCTTATATACGATATCCCCCCGTCCGAGGTGCTGACCGCCGATCAGAAGAATATGACGGTCGACAGCTATGTGGTGTGGGAGGTCAACGACCCGCTGACCTTCTTTAAGACGCTGGGCAGCGTTTCCACCGCGGAAACACGCCTTAACGCCCTCACCTACAACGCGCTCAAAAACGCGATGGGCAGACTTGACCAGAGCGATATCATCAATCAGGAGGACGCCTCCGAGCGCAACGATATTTATACCAAGATCACGACGGACGTCGCCGATATAAGCAAAACCTACGGCATCAACGTCATCGATGTCAAGGTCAAGCGCTTCGATCTGCCCGAGGGCAACGAGCACGCGGTTTATCAGCGCATGATATCCGACCGCGATCAGATAGCCGAGAAATATACCGCCGAGGGCAATTATGAAGCGTCGCTCATAACCAACGACACCGACAAAACCGTGAATATCACCATATCGAACGCGCAGGCACAGGCCGCCAAGATCGAAGCGGAGGGCGAAGCCGAATATATGCGCCTGCTCGCCGAAACCTTCAATACGCCCGATAAAAAAACGTTCTATGAATTCCGCATCGCGCTCGAAACTCTCAAAACATCGCTTTCCGGAGATGAGAAAACCGTCATCATCGACGCCGACAGCGCACTCGGAAAGGCTCTGCTCAATCCGTAAGGAGGTTTTATGCGGGAAAGAGGACACGCGCCGCCGCATAAAATGAGACGGCAAGCGCAATATACAGCCCGATAATCATTTTCCGGTTTGAGGTCAAATGCCGCGTAATTTACATTGCGCGGTATCGCTTTACATATTGTGCCGCCCTGTCCCGCAAAATCATCATGAATCGTCTGAGAAAAATATTTTCGCGCATACCAGAGCTTGAAACTCAGCGGCTTATACTGCGAAGAATGCGTCCCTCCGACGCCGATGATATGTACGAATATTCCCGCGATCCGGAGGTGACGCGCTATCTGCTCTGGTCGCCGCATCCCTCGCGCGACTACACCAAGCGTTATCTCGAGCAGCTTCAGAGCGAATACAGGCTGGGCGAATTTTACGACTGGGCG
>JBAXZA010000143.1:0-4902 GCA_041670545.1 Eubacteriales bacterium
ATCTGGAGGATGGGGGACGCGGCGGCGCCCCTCACCCTCCAGACCTCCCGTTCCCCGCTGGGACGCGCAAAATACGTGCGGCACTCCCGCGTGTGAGCGCTCTATGCAAGATGAAGTCTCGTTAATGCCGCTGTTTCTCTCCAAGCATGGTGGGCGTAGCCGCACCAGCGGAGATGTGGACACTGATGCGGTTGACGATGGCGTCGATTGTTCGGCGCGAAAATATTCTTCGCGGCAACCGCCGCCGTCGCTACCCGACCTCGTATAAACACATCGAGCAACGCGAGCCGAGCGCGGCTTATTTTGACGCTTGCGAAGAATATGCGGCCCGTGTAAACGCCACCCTCGTGCGTATTTCACACGCGGGAGCCGCGCCTCTTAAAGCGCACCGTTCCAAGGGAAAACGGGAGAGTCTGAGAGGACGGAAAACCGTAGGGTTGTCCGTCCTTTCAGATTCGTACTCGTTTCGCAAACGAAAAATCATCAAGAAGCCGTTCTTTGAGGTTCGCAACCCATTTCGCAAACGAAAAACCATCGATAAAGCCGTCCGAGCAGGTTCGCAACCTGTTTCGCAAACAAAAAGCTGTTCCACACACATTCATAACCCAATTCGCACCGAAAACCTCATCTCCGTCTTGACATAAAGGGACGTTTTTGATATAATAATAAAATTAGATAGAAATGTGCTGAAATTACAGCGAAAGGATAAATTAAGATGAAATGGACATCGCTTAACGACATTCGGGAGATGTATCTCTCGTTTTTCGAATCAAAAGGACACCTGCGCCATAAGAGCTTCCCGCTCGTACCGATAAACGATAAATCGATACTGCTTATCAACGCCGGCATGACTCCTCTTAAAAAATATTTTACCGGTGAGCTTGAACCCCCGCGCCATCGTATGACAACCTGCCAAAAGTGCATACGCACGCCAGATATCGAGCGCGTCGGCATCACCGCGCGCCACGGAACTTTCTTTGAAATGCTCGGCAACTTCTCGTTCGGAGATTATTTCAAGCGCGAGGCCATCACATGGGCGTGGGAATTCATTACGCAGAAGCTCGAGCTGCCCGCCGACCGCCTTTGGGTGACAATTTACCTCGACGACGACGAAGCCTACGACATTTGGGCGAACGAAATCGGCGTCGACCCCTCGCATATCGTGCGGCTGGGCAAAGAGGACAACTTCTGGGAGCACGGCTCAGGTCCCTGCGGTCCATGCTCCGAGATACATTTCGACCGCGGCGAGGAATTCGGCTGCGGCAGTCCCGACTGCAAGCCGGGCTGCGACTGCGACCGCTTCATGGAATTCTGGAACCTCGTTTTTACTCAGTTTGACAACGACGGCAACGGCAATTACTCCCGCCTCGCAAAGCCTAATATCGACACCGGAATGGGACTTGAGCGTCTTGCCTGCTTAATGCAGGGCGTCAATAACCTGTTCGAGGTCGACACCGTGCGCAACATCATGAACGCGATATCGGAGGTCGCCGGAGTAAAATACGGAGCTGATCCCAAAACCGATATCTCGCTGCGCGTCATTACCGACCATATCCGCTCGACAGCGTTTCTCATCTCCGACGGCGTAGTACCGTCGAACGAAGGCCGCGGTTATGTACTGCGCCGTCTGCTCCGCCGCGCCGCGCGCCACGGACGTCTGCTCGGCATAAAGGAGCTTTTCCTCTCCGATATCGTCGACATCGTCGCGCATGAAAATCTCACCGAATATCCCGAGCTTACCGAAAAGCTCGCATATATAAAGAAGGTCGTCCGCACCGAGGAGGAGCGCTTCGCCGCAACCATCGACGCCGGACTTTCCATTCTGGGCAACATGATAAACGATTCACTGCGCGCCGGACGCGCTTCTTTGTCCGGCGAGGATATATTCAAGCTCTACGATACCTTCGGCTTCCCGATAGACCTCACTCGCGAGATCGCGGAGGAGGCAAAGCTCACGCTCGACGAGGATCGCTTCAAGGCGCTCATGAGCGAGCAGCGCGAACGCGCACGCAGCGCGCGCGCCAACATCAGCGGCTGGAGCGACGAATCAAAGGGACTGCTCGGAGAACTGCCCAAGACCGAATTTTTGGGCTACGACACCGACACCTGTGAAGCCGTCGTCAGAGCTATAATCGTCGACGGAGAAGCTGTCGATGAGATAACCGAGGGCGAATTCTCGCTTATATTCGACCGCACTGTATTCTACGGCGAAAGCGGCGGTCAGGTTGGCGACACCGGTACTGTCACCGACGCCGATACCGTTATAAGCGTTGCCGATACCAAAAAAACCGATGGAGTTTTCGTTCACGTCTGCTCGACAGCCATCGGCGATATCAAGGTCGGCGATAAGGTGACTCTCGCCATCGATAAAACCCGCCGCGCCGCAATCCGCCGCAATCACAGCTCGGCGCATCTGCTCCAGGCGGCTCTGCGCGCCGTTCTCGGAAGCCATGTTGAGCAGGCAGGCTCGTATGTCGACGCCGATATCGTCCGCTTCGACTTCTCGCACTTCGCGGCACTCACCGATCATGAGCTTGCCGCAGTCGAAGCGCTTGTCAACGCGCATATCCTGCTCGGCGAGCCGGTCACGACTACCGTCACCACTCCCGACGAAGCGAAGAAAATGGGCGCTATGGCGCTGTTCAGCGAAAAATACGGCAGCAAGGTCAGAATGGTCAAAATGGGCGAATTCTCGACCGAGCTTTGCGGCGGTACTCATATCGACAATACCGCTAAAATCGGACTTTTCAAGATAATATCCGAAAGCTCGGTCGCTGCCGGCGTTCGCCGTATCGAGGGTACGACCGGACTCGGCGTACTCCGTCTGCTCGGCGAGCGTGACGCTCTGATTTCAGACGCAGCGCGCGCTCTCAAGGTAGCGAACACCGCCGAAATCGCGAAACGCTCCGCGGCTCTCACCGCCGAGCTGCACGACGCAAAGCATGAGATCGATGTCCTCAACTCCAAAATAGCCTCCTCCAAAAAGGATGAGCTGCTCGCAGGCGCGTCGGTCTGCGGCTCGATAAAGCTTATCGCGAAGCAGACCGAGGGCATGACGCTCGATATCGTCCGCACGCTCACCGATGAGCTGAAGGACGCCGACTCGTCGCTCGTCGCGATACTCAGCGTATCGTGCGACGGCAAGCATAATTACGTCTGCGCGTGCGGACGTGACGCTGTCGCTCACGGCGCTCATGCTGGAAACATCCTCAAGGCTGTATCGGCGGTAAGCGGCGGCAAGGGCGGCGGACGCCCCGACAGCGCAACCTCCGGCGCCGGCGACGCGGCTAAGATTCCCGCGGCTCTCGCAGCGGCTTCCGATATCGTTTCCGCTATGCTCAAATAATGATTCATTGAAATACAAAACCGCGTTCCGTCAAACGGAATGCGGTTTTGTCGCATTTGGTGATGTTATGTAATTTTTTCATGCCATACTATTGTAAAAACGATTTAAATCTGCTATAATCAGTCAGAGAGCCTCTGATTAATTTGCCGGCACATTGAAAGCAGGAGCGTTTTGAACTTGTATTTCAGCATTGGCGGCGACGAATTACACATTATTCAGAGGTTACTTAATAACGGTTTTCGTGAGCTTTATTCACCCGAATAATATCGGGCAGTTAATTTTATCGGAGGGATATATTTTGGCATTTTCAACTAAATTTATCGCCGGCACGCGCGATTATACTACCTTTTCGCACCGCGTTCCCGCGCCTTTTCTGCGCAGGAGCATCACGCTTGACGCTTCACCCGAAAAGGCGGTATTAACGCTCTGCGGTCTTGGCTTCTATGATCTTTTCGTCAACGGCGAACGTATTACAAAGGGTATTTTAGCCCCCTACATCTCAAATCCGGACGACGTTCTTTACTACGACATATACGATATCGCGAAATACCTGCACGAGGGCGAAAATGTCCTCGGCTTCATTCTGGGCAACGGTATGTTAAACTGTCCCGGCGGCGAAATTTGGGATTTTGAGAAGGCGAGATACCGCTCCGCGCCCAAGCTCGCCATGTCGCTCGATATCGACGGCGATATTATCGAAGCCGACGAGAGCTTTCGCACCGCCCCCTCGCCCATCATGCTCGACGATATCCGCATCGGCGAATTTTATGACGCCCGCTGTGAGATAGACGGCTGGGCAAAACCCGGCTTTGACGACAGCAACTGGCGTCAGGCTCTGCCCGCCGAGACTCCGCGCGGCGTCTGCCGTATCTGCGAAGCCGATCCGATCGCTCCCCGCGAGGAAATAAAGCCGGTTTCGGTAACCCGCGGCGCGGTCAATATGGACTACGCGATACGTCCGAATCTGCCGAACGTTCCGTTTGACGGAGTCGAGGGCGACACCGAGGGCTGGCTTTACGATTTCGGCGTCAACGCCGCCGGTCTTTGCCGCTTAAAAATCAAAGGAACGCCCGGTCAGAAGATAGTCATGCAGTTCGGCGAGGAAATAGGCGCGGACGGAAAGCTCGACCTGCGAGGAATGTCGTTTCTGCCGCACGCCCTAAATCACCGCGATATTTATATCTGCCGCGGCGGTGAGGAGGAGATATACCTCCCGCGCTTCACATATCACGGCTTCCGCTACTGCCTTGTTTTAGGCATGACCGACGCTCAAGCGACGCCCGACGCGCTCACCTATATCGTATATTCTTCGGCATTGAACGTAAACGCTCAGTTCTCCTGCTCCGACGAGGTTGTCAACAGGCTGTGGAAAGCCGGAATTGTTTCCGACCTCGCAAATTTCTTCTATTTTCCAACCGACTGCCCTCACCGCGAGAAAAACGGCTGGACTGGCGACGCCGCCCTCTCCGCCGAGCAGATGCTTGTGGCTCTCTCTCCCGAGCGCAGCTATCACGAATGGCTGTTTAACCTCCGCCGCGCACAGAATGATGCCGGAG
>JBAXZA010000144.1:0-4865 GCA_041670545.1 Eubacteriales bacterium
ATACCGACGAGCGACGCGATAAAAAAACTCATGAGAACAGCATCACTCCCCCCGAAACCGCAAGCACCGCGCCGAACAGACGCTTAAGCTTGTCAGTCTTGATGTTTTTCAGAAAGTACGTTCCAGCGACCGCTCCCACAACACCGCCCGGGACGAAGCGCAGACCGTACGCCCATTCGACATCGCCTTTAAAAGCGTACAGGATCAAACTGACAATGCTCATGAGCAAAATCATCAGGGTAGCGCCGGCATGAGCCTTTTTTTCGTCGCCGCACAGCGAACGCAGGAACATTACGGCGATAACACCTCCGCCGCTGCCGAAAAGACCGTTGAAAAAACCGCTTATTATTCCGGCGGAAGCGATTTTCGCGGTTCGCTTCATTTTATCTGACATATATAATAACCCCTTTGCATGATTTACAACAGTATGCCCGAAATATCATAAAATAATAAAAACAGGGTCGGAGATACAATTTTCCGACTCTGTTTTTTGAATATTATGAGTTTTGCTGAAGTTTTATGTTATATTTATTAAAGCTTCTTTTACGAACGAGACTTAGGAAACCTCTGATTAATTCGCCGACACGTTGAATTCAAAGGCATTTAGCCCTTGTATTTCAACATTTGCGCCGACAAATTACACATTATTCTGATGTTCCTTTGCTTCGAGAAGCGAACGGGAAAAATCAATTTCCCATGTGGATAACCCTCGGTCGTCGTATTCCACTTCGCCAATCTGATTGTCATACGGGTCGATGCGGGTGAATTTCTTCGCCGGAACGAATTCGCGCTGGAATTCGGTGTTCGCCGCCATGCGGAAGGGATCGAGATTGCAGAAATAATGATTCCAGCGTTCGGTATCGCCGCTTCTCCACGCGCCGCCGCCGTAGGAGGGATCGCAGTAGAGCCAGCCATAGGGTGCGACATAGAACATCGACCAGTCGTGGCTGCCGACATCCATCGAATCGGTATGAACGCAGAAGCCGGACTCCCATTTTGCGGGAATGCCTTTAATCCGGCAGAGCGTGATGAACATCAGCCCCTGCACTCCGCAGTCGGCGCGTCCGTTGAGCGCCGCGAATTCCGGTATATTCTCAAGCTCGAAATATTCGCGCATATACGAATATTTGATCTTTGTGGTTATAAAATCGTAAAAACGACGCGCGACGATAAGCGAATTCGTTTCACCGCCCGCAAGCTCGTCCGCCAGATAACGCATATATGGCGTGAAAATGATGTGCGGCGCTTCCTCGCAGGTATCGAAATCCGGCTGAACATCCGAAACCTCCTCCGGTTTCGGCTCGAAATACCTATCGGTGCGGTCATATTCGTATTCGACGTAAAATTTCATTCCGGCGCGGTATATCGTATCGAAGCTGACAGTGCGCTGCGCGGCGTCGGATATAAAGGCGTCCGGCGAGGTTTTAATAATGCGCACGTTTTTTTGATTTTGCGTTTCTGCTGGTATCGGCAGATGAACGAGTATATGCTCTCCGTCGCGCTCGTTGGCGGCGTCCGGTTTTATCCAAGCAGCCATACGGTAATGAAACGAACGGCTGCCGCGCTCGCGCATTATCTCGATGTTGCGGTTGCGAGTCGCCGCGTGAACGGCATGAGAGGCTCGCTCGCTGTCGTCGGTAAGACGGCTGTGAAGCTGAGGTGAATTTATCATCACACTCGAATAAAACGCGCTGTGGAAATACACCTCTCCGCGTACAAGATGCCAGTCGGCAGCGCCGCTGTCCATCAGCGCGATAAGCTCCTCACGTTCAAAACCGGCGATATGCTCACGCATTTTCGCAAGCGCGTCGTCAAATGATACGCAGTAATCCTCCTTCATACCGAGCGCGATCAGCCGCTCAAGCTCGAGCCGACGGCGCATAGCGGTGATGATATCGCCGGAGGAGAGCATACGGTCGACAGCGGCAATCTCCTCATCGAAAAATCCGCCGTATTTATAGCACATTATTCCCTCGGGAAGCGAACAGGCAAGGTATTTGATATCGTCAAACATATGGATTCCGTCCTTTATATATAATTTTTGATATGACTGTTTATTTGGCAGGCAGGCTGACGCGAAAGACCGAACCGTTTCCGGGCGAGCTTTCGGCGGTAACCGTTCCGCCGCTGAGGTCGATGATTCTGCGGACAAGCGCAAGACCAAGACCGTTTCCTCCGGCGTAACGGGATTTGTCGCCCTGATAAAACTTTTCGAATATATGCTTCTGCGTTTTTTCGTCCATTCCGACGCCGTGATCGGTAACGGTAACGACCGCTTCTCCGCTCTCGCGCGATAGCTTTACGGCGACCGCCGAAGACTGCGGCGAAAACTTCACCGCATTGCCGATTATATTCGTCCACACCTGCATCAGAAGCTCCTCGCTCGCGGTGATCATGACCGGCTCAAGCTCAAGCTCGAAGCTGATGTTTTTTTCGCTCCACGCGCTTTCCAGCAGCAGTATCGCCTGACGAATCTGCTCGTCGAGCGAATATTTATTCTTTTCCGCGATTATTTCCTGATTATCAAGCTTTGAAATGCGCAGAATATTATTCGTAAGCGAAGAAAGCTGACGTGAGGAATCGACGATATATTTCAGATATTCCGCTCGCTCGCCGGGGGGCAGCTTATCGTCCGCGAGCAGGGACGCATAACCCTGTATCGACGCGATAGGCGTCTTGAATTCATGCGATACATTCAGCACAAAATCGTTGCGCAGCGTTTCAATGGAGCTTAGCTCGGACACCATAACATTAAAATTGCGCGACAGCTCCCTGTATTCATAAAGCATATGGTTCTCATTGAGCCTTACGCTGAAATTGCCGCCCGCGACCTCCTTTTCGGCGTTAATAAGCTCGTTGAGCGGTATTAGTATCCGCCGGCCTGTGAAGATCGAGATGAACGTTCCGATCGAGGTGCTGATGATGAGCATCGCAAGTATGATATAAAACGGATTTCGGTCGTTCAGCTCTATCACATGACTGCGCAGCAGTATGAACGCCGTCATGCCTATGACTATCGAGGTCGCTAACATGATGCAGAACACCGCGATGACAAATTTCACCCAAAGCCGCGATATACGGCGTTTAAGCTGTCCGTCATGCAGAAATTCAGCGTTATAATAGCGTCGCTTCATTTTGCGCCGTCCCGCTTTACGGCTTTGTAGCCGAGTCCGCGCACCGTTACGATATCAAAATCGACGCATTCGCGGAAATGTTCGCGCAGACGATTGATGTGAACATCGACCGTCCGAGCGTCGCTTTCCGAATCCATTCCCCATATTTCATCCATAAGCTGCGCCCTGGTGAATATTTTATTCGGATACGATAGCAGCTTGTACAGCAGCAGAAATTCCTTCTGCGGCAGCTCCATGACGCTGCTTTTTCCCTCGCCGCGAACCGTGACGCTAAGCGAATCGTAATCGAGCGTCGTGCCGCCTATCTCGAGCCTATGCTCGACTGCAATCGCCGCGCGCCGAAGCAGCGCTCCGACCCGCAGCACAAGCTCGCCGACATCGATAGGCTTGACCATATAATCGTCTGTGCCGGCGGAAAAACCGAGACGCTTGGCGTCGTAGCCGTCCTTCGCCGTCACCATCAGCACCGGCATTGTATATCCTGCGTCGCGCAGCTCGCGTGTAAGCTCATAGCCGTCCATATTCGGCATCATGATATCGCTCACCATCAAGTCGACAAATTCGGAGTCAAGCACTCCGAGCGCGGCTTCACCGTCAGACGCTTCGAGCGTCCTATAACCGTTTTTATCGAGCACCGTACAGATGAGACGCCGCAGTTTGGCGTCGTCCTCAACGACAAGTATGCTGAACATATGCGTCACCTCCGCTATATATAGTTTTATTGCGCCGTTTTTGAGTTCAGTACAGCTCGCGCAGCACGAGATCTGTCTCGCCGAGATTCATTCCGAATTCCACGCGTAAAACCTTTGCCGACGCGCGGTAGCTTGAACGCACCATATCGCGCAGCGCCGTGCCTGAGTGATAGCCGTGTATGACGCGTATGCGGTACACATCGCGTCCCGCGCGTTTGAGTGCGCTGTCGATGTATGTTTTTGCCGCCGCGGCGGTAAGTCCGTGAAGGTCAAGCTCGATTATCCCCGCTCCGGCGCTGTCCGGACGGCGTCCTGCACTCTGGCGGCTCATGCTTCGTCCTCTCCTGCGGCAAAAGCGAGGGCGAACAGTTCGGCATAATCTGAATGCTCCGAGCGAGGATCGGCGGACGGTGCGCCATAGACTATTCCGTTCTCATCAGTACGCATCTCTATCCGTATGAGGGTGTTTGGAGCTTTATCCGGTTCGGCAAAGCAGACAAGCGACCAGCCGCGGTATAATGTCAGCCGGCCGATAACGGCAAGCTCTACGGCATATTCTGGAAACAGTTCGGCATATTCTGAGATTTGCGATGCGGTGAGATGAGCTTTTTCCGGCAAATCCGAGTTGAAGCTGAATTCGAATACCGCACGGCTGTCATTATTTCCATCGTTGCGGAAAAGCTCATGTGAAGCATCGTCGGAGGCGGCGTAATACGCTCTCTGCGATATCCTCCGGTCGTTTGAAAGCTCGAGCGCGAGCGTCAGAACGGCGAAAAGCGACGCTGTCACACGTCCGAAATCGCGCATAACAAGGTTTTCCGGAAGCTGTCTGACGTCGAATTCGCAGCGGTATCCGGAGCGCGGAAGATAATCGCCCGCCGCTGTGCGCAGCTTCTCAAGCGCCGGACGAATATAATATTCTCCGCGGTTATAAACGCTCGTCCATTCGCCGAATAGCTCGTCAATCAGCTTTGAAACACGCTCGACGGCGTTTTTATAACGGGTAAAGGCGAGCGGCGCAATACCGTCCCAGCATACC
>JBAXZA010000145.1:0-4855 GCA_041670545.1 Eubacteriales bacterium
AAAGCCCGAGCTTTCGGCGCAGACCTTTGAAAATCCGAGAATCCTCGACGACGCGGGCGTTAAAATCGCGCTGACTACCGATCATCCGGTCATTCCGGTGCAGTATCTGCCGCTATGCGCCGCGCTCGCCGTCAAAAACGGTATGAAGCGCGATCATGCCCTGCGCGCCATCACCATAAACGCCGCCGAAATACTCGGTATCGACGACCGCACCGGTTCGCTCGAGATTGGCAAGGACGCCGATATGGTTTTGTCCACCTTCGATCCGCTGTCGCTGGACAGCGTTATCAGCGCGGTATTCATCGACGGAAAACGCGTAAAATGAACGCCGTCTGCGGCGCGTCTTGCGAGGATTACATAAACAAATGAGAAAAAAAACAAAAAATACCGTGATAATAATCACACTGTCGTGCTTCTGCGCGATAGCGGCGGCGCTTTGCATTGTGAGTTTTTTCCGTATGCGCTCTGCACAGACCTCGCTGTCCGTATATGAAAGCCAAGCGGCGGAGGATACAGCCGAACAGCCGGACGCACCTAATGACGATATGGCACAACGGCTCGAAACGCTTATGATCGAACGCGACAGCTTATCGGAGCAGCTTGCGCAAAAAACCGCCGAATACGAAACGCTCAAGGAGTCGCTTGCCTCCGACGACGCCGCGTCGCGGCTTGAAGCGAGAATCGGCGAGCTTGAGGACGAGCTTTCGCGCCGAAAAAACGAGATATCCAATCTGAACAACACCATTGAAAATCTCGAAAGCGTCTATTCGCTCGACCTCAACAAACAGTTTACGCTGCTCAATTCGCTCAATGAGCTGCTCGAAAATCCCCCCGAATACGATACCGGCGAAACTCGCGAGGTCAAGGGCGACGACGGCAGTATCAAAAAAGAACCTGTGATGGAAAAGCACAAAATTTCTGTTTATTATGAGGATATCCAGAACGGCTATAAATACGCCTGCGACGCGGACACGGCTTATTCGACGGCGTCGCTCATCAAAGCGCCGTTCGTGCTCGCAATACTGCGCGAAGCGGTCCGCGAGGACGATGAGATCAAGGCGGCGCTTGAAGCGGGGACTTTGAGCGAAGCAGAAGCCGCCGAATATCCGCGCGTTTATGATTTTACCAAAAAATTCACCTATACGGACGAATTTTACGCCGAAGGCTCGGGCAAGATCAAGGACGATAAGGAAAAAACCGAATATACCTATCTCGAGCTTATCGATTATCTCATGCGTTACAGCGACAATGTAGCCTACAAGGTTCTCAAGGACGAATACGGCATCGACGCCTTTCGTTCGATGATATACGAGCTTGGCTGCACCTCGATGTACAAATCGCTGTCGTTCATGAGCGCCGCCGACTGCGGAAAAATCATGAAAGCGGTGTATGCTTTCATCGCGGAGGAAAATATCTATTCGCAGTTCCTCTATGACGCCATGACAAATTCGGCGCATCCGGTCATGATAGTCTATTCGGTGTATCCGTCAAAGGCGGCGCACAAATACGGCTGGGACAGCGAGGTTTATCACGATATGGGCGTCGTTTACGCCGAAAATCCCTATGTCGTTTCGGTGCTGACCGATATGTCGGAGGGCGGCGATGATGTAAACGATTACATACAGCAGATCATAAAGCTGATATCACAGCTTCACAGCAATTTTTACGCCGAAAAGAAAACCTGACGCTGAAATGATCTGAATTACCTGTTTTATTTATATAACAATAAAAACGGTATCATCGGAACACGATGATACCGTTTTTATCGTGGTTTACCATGAACGCATTTCGCGCAGCATGGCGTCGATCTCGCGGGTGGTGTTGAAATATGAGAAGCTCGCGCGAACCGCTCCATCGCCCGTAGCGAGCGTTTTATGTCCGAGCGGAGCGCAGTGAAGTCCCGGCCTTGTGCAGATGCCGGCGTCGTCCAGACGCCGCGACGCTTCGGTGCAGGTCATATCCGGAACGTTGAACAGCACGCTCTCACCATAATACTGCGGCGCGTAGACGACTGCTCCGAGCTTTGTAAGCCCCCGCGTCATATATTCGCCGAGATATTCAAGCTGCGCGCGTATATTCGCCGTTCCGACACCCGAAACGAAGCGTATGCCTTCGCACAGCCCCGCTATTGCCGGCGTGGGAAGCGTTCCTGCCTCGAAGCGTTCGGGCAGAAACGCCGGCATTACCGGCTCGGCGGAGTTGACGCCGCTGCCGCCCTCGATTATAGTCGGTAGCGCGTGAACGTCGCGGTATTTCGGATTGAACACCGCCATGCCGACGCCCTGCGGCCCGTAGAGCGCCTTATGTCCCGGTGCGCATACCGCGTCGATATTCATCGACGTGATGTCGATGTCATAGATACCGGCGCTCTGCGCGGCGTCAAGGATAAAGCGCAGACCTCGTTCGGCACAGAACGCCCCGACTCGCTCGGCTGGCAGGCGTATCGGAACGAGATTGGAAACGTGCGTCATCGCAACCGCTTTGGTGTCGGGACGCACCGCCGTGCGCAGTCTATCCATGAAAACGTCGCAGAATTTTCCGTACGGCAGCGATATGTCGGGTATATCGAGCACGGTATATTCGACTCCCGATTCACCCATGGCACGCACGGCGCGGTAAACGGAATTGTGCTCGAGCGACGATATCACGACGTGACAGCGCGGCGGTATCAGCGATTTAAGCGCGATGTTGAGCGCATAGGTGGTATTGAGCGTAAAGACGACGTTTTCAGGCGCATCCGAGCCTAAGAGCGCCGCCGCTGCCCGGCGCGTGTCGTATACCTTTTCGGCGGCGGCGAGCGACAGACGATGCGCTCCGCGTCCGGGATTGCCGCAGTATTCGCGCAGGCAGCGGGCGACCTCGTCCCGAACGCCGCGCGGCTTCGGAAAGGTCGTCGCCGCGTTGTCAAAATATATCAATTCTATCCCTTTGCTTTCGTTTTTGCGTAAGCTGAAGCGGAGGTCAGTATTCCCCGCCGCCGCCTGCGCGTTATGACTGCGCGCCGACTATCTCTGAATAGGAGATGCCGCGGCGGTCGAGGATACCAACGGCGCTGTTTACCATCCGGCAGTCTATTTCAAGACCGTACGCGCAGCCGCGGCGGGTACGCGATGGGTCGAGCTTGACGATACGCGAGGGCAGCGCCGCGTCGGCGAGCGCATCGCGCGCTTTGACGGCGTAGGTTATAGAGCTTTGCGATATTGTACAGAGCTGCATTTTGTTATTCCCCCTCGGCATATTATATGCGGCGGCACGGCTTACTGTCCGCGAACCGGCCATTATGAGAGCGGCGGCGCAGCGCGAAAAAAGCGTCCCGCTTTGAACGGAACGCTTTTGGCATGGCATTTTTCGGGAATATTTTGCGTTTTGCACGTTTGTTTATTTTATCCAGTCGGGCAGAAACTGCGTGCCGATGGTATCGGTGACGTATTTTTTGAGTGTGTCGAGATCGAACGAGCCGTATTTCTGCGAACCATGCGCGGCGCAAAGCTCGGCAGTGTAATTTTCGAGCTTATATACCTCAAGCCCGCGCCGTGAGCTGTTGTAATGGCACACAATCGGCGTCAAAAGCGGATTTTCGATCGAATATTCGCCGTTTGTGCGGACGATATCAAATGTCAGCACACCGCCGACCATATTGCGCGAATAAAGCATGGTCGAAATGAGATTTCCTATCGAATAGGTGATGAGCGTTTTGTGTCCCTCGGAATTTTCCGCCCATTCCATCGGCTCGAGGACGTGCGGGTGCATACCGATGATAACGTCGACGCCGTTATCGACCATAAGCTGCGCGTAATACTTCTGATCGGAGGACGCCGTGAAGCTGTCCTCTATTCCCCAGTGAGCCGAAACGAACACGAGGTCGGCGCGCTCCTTCGCTATCGCTATCTGACGGACGATGGTGTCGGCATCGAACAGCGGTATCACGCGTTCGCTCGTCGCCGGCAGATACATTCCGTTGGTACTGTAGGTATACGAAAGCAGCGCGATCCTAACGCCGTTGTAATCGTAGACACGGACGTCGTCATAGTCAGCCGCGCTCGAATATGAGCCTATGAGCAGACAGTTTTTGCTCTCGAAATATTCCGTCGTATCGATAAGTCCGCTCTCCCATTTGTCGAGCATATGATTGTTCGCGATGTTGACGATATCAAAACCGAGATCGTCGACGATGGTATCGCCCATAGCCTGAGGTCCATTGAAATTCGGGTAGCCCGAATAGCCGTAATCCTCGCCCGCCATCATTCCCTCTTGGTTTATATAGGAAATGTCCGCCGAGCGGAACATATCGGCGACATCGTCGTACATATCGGTGAAATTATATTCGGGATCACCCTCGGCGCCGGTCGCGCGGGACAGCGCGTCCTCATAGACGTTCGAGTGTATGATATTGTCGCCCGCCGCGAGAAAGTGTATAACAGTATCCGGCGAGCCGCTCTTTTCAGCGGTGGTTTCGGTATTATCAGCTCCTCCGAAATTATCGGGAGCTTCGGTGTCGCCGCCTGCGGCGGCGGTCTCTCCGCCGTTCATTCCGGAAGCAATTTTATCGTTATAGGGCGAGTCGACATTATCGTAAACCGACGGCGCATATACGCGCGAATCGGAAATAACGGCGTCGCCCGCATTATTAGCGGCGCAGCCGGCAAGCGATACGGCGAGCAGCAGAAGAAACGCGGTGAACCTCTTTTTCATGGCTGTTTAATCCTCATTATTTATGCCGGTCATAAAAGCAGATCGGCGACATCGATGTTATCCGGCATTCGAAACGGCGCGGGACGGCGCTTGAGCGGATCATAGCTGAAGCGGCGGCAGATGTGTTCGCGCCCCACCATACCGTGGCGCGAGCAGAGCACAG
>JBAXZA010000146.1:0-4844 GCA_041670545.1 Eubacteriales bacterium
CGGCGCTCGAGAAGTGCTAAGTCTTGTTCGTAAAATTGTTGCAAACGGTCAAATTGTATAAAATATATTTAAAAGTTTGTATTACACCGAAAAAATCCGAAATATAAACTCTGATACATATTTTTATTTCACGAACAAGACCAAAGAATTCATACATAAGTGTTAAAATGTCTGATTTTACCGCAGATGGCGGACGGTGCATTGATTTTATGCACCGTCCGCCTTTTGTTTATTTCATTTTGTACCGATATAGCTTATAATAACTTACGTTCAATAAAGACCGCCCGATTGGAACGGTTGTAAGGAGAGATGAAAAATGAAAAGAGTAAAGCAGGCTAAGCTGGCATACATAATCCTGTCGGCAGTGCTTATAGCGGCTGGGCTGGCGATCGTGATATTTCCCGACATTTCAGCGGTTACCATCTGCTGCGCGGCAGGCGTCGTAATGCTTGTTTTCGGCGCGATACGGATAATTGGATATTTCGTAAACGACGCCTACGGTCTTGCGTTCCAGTTTGATTTCGCGATGGGAATATTTACTGCGATAATCGGAACGCTGCTGCTGCTGCACCCACAGAAGGTCGTGACGCTGCTGCCGATGCTGCTCGGCGTATTTACGCTGATTGACAGCGTGTTCAAGCTTCAGACCTCGGTGGACGCGAGAAAATTCGGATTGTCGCGCTGGTGGAGCATTCTTATCATCTCGATAGTGAATGCTCTGTTCGGCATACTGCTTATCTTCGAGCCTTCCGGCGCGGCGAGTGTTATAATGCGTCTGCTCGGCATATCGGTGATACTCGACGGAGTTCAGAATCTTTATATCGCCGCTTACGCCGTCAAGCTGGTGAAGGGTAAATTCGGCGGCGTATACGAAGCCACCTGCTCGGACGGCGATACAAACGCCGGCTCTGACGCGGGCGATAAATAAATTCGGAGGTAATATTCAATGTTGAAATTCGGACGTGCGGTCGCGAAATACCGCGTACCGATCATTATTATCGCGGTGCTGCTGCTGATACCGTCGCTGTTCGGTATAATGAACACCCGCATAAATTACGATATGCTTGACTATCTGCCAGAGGATATGGACACCGTCCGCGGACAGCAGATTCTGCTCGACGATTTCGGCAAGGGCGCGTTTTCGCTCGTTATGGTAGAGGGCATGGAACCAAAGGATGTATCTGCTCTGCGCGAAAAAATGGAGCAGGTCGATCATGTCGAAAGCGTCATATGGTATGACACGCTCGCTGACGTTACTGTCCCCATGGAAATGCTGCCGCAGAAGTATTACGACGCCTTCAACAAAGGCGATACGACGCTGATGGCGGTGTTCTTCGACACCTCGACCTCGGCAGACGATACGATAGAAGCGATATCGCAGATACGCTCGATAGCCGGAAAGCAGTGCTTCGTATCGGGTATGTCGGCGCTGGTCACCGACCTTAAGGCTCTGTGCGAAAAGGAAGAGCCGGTGTATGTCGGACTCGCGGTGCTGCTTGCCTGCGCCGTGATGATGATATTCCTCGATTCATGGCTGCTTCCGTTCGTATTTCTCGCCGGTATCGGCATATCGATACTGTGGAATCTCGGCTCGAACGTTTTTCTCGGAGAGATATCCTACATAACTAAGGCATTGTCCGCGGTGCTTCAGCTCGGCGTCACAATGGACTATTCGATATTCCTCTGGAACTCGTATAAAGAGCAGAAAAAGCTGTATCCCGCAGACAGCCGCGAGGCGATGGCGCACGCGATAGAGAGCACCATCACCTCGGTAGTCGGCAGCTCGATAACGACCGTGGCGGGCTTCGCGGCGCTCTGCTTCATGAGCTTCACACTTGGCGCCGACCTCGGCATAGTAATGGCTAAGGGCGTCATATTCGGCGTAATAAGCTGCGTGACCGTCCTGCCGTCGATGATACTGCTGCTCGACCGCGCGATAGAAAAAACGCGCCACAAGACAATCATACCTGATATGAGCCGCGTCGCCGCGTTCATAACCAAGCATTCGATGGTGTTTATAATTGCGTTTCTCGTCATTCTTGTTCCGGCGGTGTACGGTTATATAAACACCGAATCCTATTATGACCTCACCGAATCGCTCCCCACGGATATGGACGTGGTCATAGCGAACACCAAGCTTTCCGACGAATTCAACATGGCGTCGACTCATATGGTACTCTGCGACACCTCCATGACAGCGTCCGATGCCCGCGCTATGACAGATGAAATAAACAGTGTAGACGGCGTGAAAATGACCGTCGGAGTAAATTCTCTGATCGGTTCTTCGATACCGGAGGAGATAGTGCCGGAAAAACTTCTTTCAGTGCTTAAAGGCGATCGTTACCAGCTCATACTGATAAGCTCAGAATATAAAACCGCGTCAGATGAAGTAAACGAACAGATTACACAAATAAACGATATAATCAAGCGCTATGACAGCGGCGCGATGCTCATAGGCGAAGCGCCCTGCACCAAGGATCTTATCACCGTCACCGCTCACGACTTCAAGGTAGTCGATATTATTTCAATAGCAGCGATATTTGTTATCATCGCGCTGGTGCTTAAAAACGCCGTGCTGCCTGTAATACTTGTCGCGGTGATAGAATTCGCGATATTCATCAATCTCGGCATACCGTTTTATACCTCGACCGCGCTGCCGTTCGTCGCTCCTATCTGCATAAGCACGATACAGCTCGGCGCGACGGTCGATTACGCTATACTAATGACCACGCGTTATAAACGCGAACGTTTCGCCGGATCTGATAAAAACCAAGCCGTACTCACCGCGCTTACAAGCTCAATCCCATCGATAATCGTATCGGCAGTCGGATTTTTCGCCGCGACGTTCGGCGTCGGACTTTATTCCGATATCGATATCATTAGTTCGATGTGTATGCTCATGGCTCGCGGCGCGATCATCAGCATGGCAGCCGTTATCCTCGTACTTCCGTCGCTGCTCAAGGCTTTTGACCGCGTGATATGCGTCTGCGGCTTCGGCTTCAAAAATAAAAAAACCAAATCAAACAACAAAAACGCTCATTCGCAGAACGGCGACACCCGTTCCAATCCGGTATAACCGGTTTTGAGCATAAATAAGACAGGAGCTGTATTATTATGAAAAAGATGAATAAAACAGTTATATATAAACGCATCGTCTGCGCCATGCTCGCCGCTCTGACCGTTACGGTCGGAACGAACGCCGCCGTTTTCGCGCAGACCGCAAATTCGGCGCATACCGAAACCGAGGTGCTCGCCGAAAACGCTCCCCTCGCGTCGTCCTCCGCGTCAGATACATCGGAGGAGAAAAATGAGACTGTATATGTCCTCAGCGCGTCGGACGGCACGGTAAACAAGATAATCGTCAGCGACTGGCTCAAAAACGCCGCGTCGGACGCGTCAATAAATGATATAAGCACCCTCGGCGGCATAAAAAACGTCAAGGGCGACGAGAGCATGACGAGCGATGGCTCGAAAATCGACTGGCAGGCGGATGGAGCTGATATTTACTATCAGGGAACGTCCGATTCGGCGCTTCCGGTGGAAATGAAGATAACCTATACGCTCGACGGCAGAACGGTAACGGCAGAGGAGCTTGCCGGCAAGAGCGGTCATGTGACCATACGCTATGATTATACGAATAAGCAGAGCAAAACGGTCGATATCGGCGGAGAGAGCGAAAAGCTTTACGTTCCGTTCGCAGTAATAAGCGCGATGATACTTCCGACCGACATATTCCGCAACGTTGAGTTATCCGGCGGCAGACTTATAAACGACGGCGACCGCGCCGTCGCCGTGGGTTTCGCTCTCCCGGGTATGAACGAAAATCTCGGAGAGCTTGGCGAGGACATATCGCTTCCCGATTATTTCGAAATTACAGCCGATGTGACCGATTTCGCGCTTGACGATACCCTTACCGTCGCGACAAACTCGGTGTTTGATAACATTAATATTGACAGCTCCGAAAAGCTCAATGAGCTGAAATCCTCGCTCGACGAGCTTTCTGAAGCTTCGGTTAAGCTGTGCGACGGCACTTCGGAGCTGTATGACGGAATCGAACAGCTTTATACGAAATCCTCCGAGCTGACCGATGGAGTCGATAAGCTTGCCGACGGCGCAAAAACGCTTGCCGACGGAGCGGATAAGCTCAATTCCGGCGCCGCGTCGCTCTCCGACGGCGCGTCTGAGCTTGAGGGCTATGCTTCTCAATTAGCCGATGGTGCAAAACAGGCGTGCGACGGCGTTGGCGAGATCGCGGAAAATTATTCGAAGATAAGCGGAGGACTCGCGTCGCTTGACGCGAACAGTGCGGCGCTTAGCGGCGGAGCGCTCGAGGTGTTCAATACCCTGCTCGGTGCAGCCGGAACGCAGCTTGCGGCAGCCGGCATCGAAGCTCCTCAGCTCACGCCCGATAATTACAGCACGGTATTAAACGGAGTGCTCGCAAAGCTCGATCCAGCCGCAATAGCGAAAACCGCGCAGGATACGGCGCGCGCAAAGATAAGCGAAGCGGTTGAAGCGCAGAGCGAAACCATCCGCACCGCAGTGACCGAGGGCGTTCGCGCGAAGGTGCTCGAGGGCGTGCTCAAAGCGTCCGGTCAGACTATGACCGCCGAGCAGTATTCCGCGCTCTGCGAAGCCGGAAAGATATCCTCCGATATGCAGAAGCAGGTATCCGCCGCGCTCGACACGCAGATGGCGTCCGATGAAATCAAGGCGCAAATCGACGCGCTCACGGAGCAGAAGCTCGAATCGGTCATCGAAGAAAAGCTGAACAGCGACGAGGTCAAGGCTCAGCTTACGGCGGCGTCTGAAAGCGCGGCACAGGGAGCGGAGAGCATAAAAGC
>JBAXZA010000147.1:0-4836 GCA_041670545.1 Eubacteriales bacterium
TCGGCGCTTGCGATACCGCAGACCGCGTTAAACAATCTTGATTTTGTAGGAGCTGTCGTTGAAGCGCTCAGCTCGGAAAGCTGGAAGAGCGTCATACCAACCTATTACAGCATTGTCCTCAAGGATAAGCAGCTGCGCGACGAGGATTCTATCCGTATGCTCGATTATATACTCGACGGCAGAAATATCGATTTCGGATATATGTACGACGGCTGGAAGGGTTATGCCTACAAAACGATCGAGCTTGTGCAGAACAAGAAAAATATGGCGTCGTTCTTCGCCTCCTCCGAAGGCAGCATGAAAAAGTACTATGAATCTGTACTCAAAATATATCAGAATTACGAAAGCTGATATGTCCGCCCGCAAGCTGTAAAATACAAAAAAAGCATGACCGCATACGCTGTCATGCTTTTTTTGTATTGGCGGCCGTCAGTCTGACAGTCCGCTCTGATCTTATGAGTAAGCCTTACGCAAAGCTGCCGAGTGTGAATTCGATGTCGTAATAACGCCCGCTGCGGTAGATGTGCGCCGACGATACATCGCCAGGACGCAGCTTAGACAGCTGAGTGTCGATATCGTTTATGTCGATTATGTCCGCTCCGTTGAAGGTAACGATTATATCGCCCTCGCGAAGTCCGGCGTCATAAACGTCGGCGTCGGGATCGACATATACCACCACCACGCCGCGCGGTATCCGGTAAAGCTCGGAGGTATCCTCGTCGACGCTCTGGCAGGTTATGCCAATGCGCGCGCGCTTATACGCGAATGTACCGTCCGGACGCTCGGTGACCTCGCCGTTGGCGATCAGCTCGTTGATGATCGGTATCGCGCCGGTTATCGGAAGCGCGAAGCCTATGCCCTCGTAGCTCGAGAGCTTCATCGTGGTTATTCCGACAACCTGCCCGCGTCCGTTGAGCAGCGGGCCGCCCGAATTGCCGGGATTTATCGTCGCGCTCGTCTGAATCACCGTCATGGTCTTGACCGCGACTCCGTCGTCGTCGTATATTGGAATATCGCGGTTTATCGCCGAAACAATTCCGTCGGTACTCGTTCCGGCAAAGGTTATCCCCGCCGGAGTACCGATCGCCACGACGGTCTCACCCTCGACAAGCAGATCGGAATCGCCAAGCTCGGCGGCGACGAGTCCGTCGGCGGCAATTTTGAGCACCGCGAGATCGGTAAGCTCATCCATGCCGATCACCTCGGCGGTGTATTCGCTGCCGTCGTAAAGATAAATGCGGTAGTCGCCCTCGTCCTCCACGACATGGCAGTTGGTGACTATGTAGCCGTCCTCAGTGATAATGATTCCTGTCGCGACTACGCGCGACATACCGGTATCCACCGTTATTCCGACTACTGACGGCTTTGCCGACGCGACGATCTCGGGTATGGTCATGCCGCCCGCCGGCGTTTCCTCTCCGCTGACTCCGATCACCGGAATCACAGCGTTGGCGTCGTCAAAGCGCGCGCCCTCGGTTTCGGGATTTGGGACGGCGGCGGATGATGCTTCCGTTTTCGTTCCGGCGGCGTAATTTACGATAAGCACGATGCCGAGCGTCATGAAGCATATGAAAAACACTATCGTGACGACGATCGAAAACACGCGCAGTCCGGCGCGGTTCTCACGCTGACGCCGTGCCGCGAGCGAACGCTGATAGTCGTCGTAGTGCCAGCGGTACTGAAAGCCGCCGTAGGTGGCTTCCTTGCAGCCGCAGTCCGTTTTTTTGTCGCATATGAACGGAAAACAGCGTTTATCCGGGTTTGAGTCCCTGCCCTTGCCGTTTGTTTCGGATTTGTAACCTTCGGCGCTGTCGATTTTCAGCCGATCTGACATATATTCCCTCCGAATTTCGGTTAACGCCGGTATAATATCGCGTCACGCGTTATAGGCGCGGGCGCCGGCATATCAATTTATATAATGCTTTCGAATCTTTCGAATACGGCGTAATGTCAATTTAATCCTCTTTTTTCGCAGATTATCGATATTTCAGCCGCATTATATAATGATACTAAAAGGATATGAATAGCGTATGCTTGATTTGTATAATATTTTTTGTCAATTTGTAAACTCGTCCGCGCGGGACTTGACAGGATTTTCATGTGATTTTGTCAGAGTGAAGATAAATTCACAATACTGACCGTACACGCTCTTTACCCATATCTCCTCGTGATGCGCGTCGATGATAGTCTTTGCGATGTAAAGCCCAAGCCCGACGCCGGTTTTATCGAGTCCGCGGCTCTTATCGCTTTTGTAGAAGCGCTCAAACACCAGCGGAAGCTCGTTTTCGGCGATGCCCTGACCTTCGTCATAGACCGAAACGAACACCTTTTTATCCTTTGTAAGCAGCTTGATGCGGTATTTGCCGCCCTCGCGTGAGAATTTTATACCATTATCACATATATTATAGAGTATCTGGTATATCGAATCGCGGTCGGCGATAACGTTGATGCTGTCGGCGTCTGTTTCAAATTCAACATCCAGCTTTTTGTCCTCGATCTTCTGTTCAAACGAAATGAGTATCTGACGCGCCATTTCGCAGATATCGAAGGTGGTCATATTGAATTTCCGATCGCCCGCCTGAAGTCTCGAGATATCCAGCAGCTGATTTACCAGCCGAGAGAGCCGTCTGACCTCGGTCGCGATGACGCCGAGATAATAATTGTGCTTTTCGGGAGGTATCACGCCGTCGATGATATTGTCGATGAAGCCGGCGATGGTGGTCATAGGCGTGCGCAGATCGTGCGAAACGTTGGCGAGGAAGGTGCGGCGCATATCCTCAAAGCCAGCGAGCGAGCTTGCCATGCCGTTGAACGCGGTCGCAAGCTCTGCGACCTCGTCGCGCCCGGTGACCGGCACGCGGACGTCAAAGCGCCCTGCCGCGAAGCTTTTCGCCGCCTTGCTCATATCCTTGAGCGGGCTTATGATGCGGTCGGAGATGAAATACACCGCGATGAGCGCCGCGAGCATTACCCACAGGCACGCCATGATGATGGTTTTGAGCATATTTTCGACGAGCCGCGTTACCGCCTCCGCCGACGACGCCGTATAGATGATTCCGACAGCCTCTCCGCCGCCGGTTATGCCGTCGTCCGACGGAGCGCGAAGCACCGCCGCGTAGGTGATATGCTCGGTCGATAGTATGCCGCCGAGCGTACCGGTCTGCGAGCTTATCCCGTTGGCTATCGAGTCGACGGTATCCTGCGGAACGCCGCCTTTTATATAGCCGGCGGGCGTTTTTGCGTCGGTGAGCAGGATATTGCCGGAAAGATCGGAGATAAACAGCACGATATCGCCCGAGGTGGTTGCTAAATTGGTGATATAGCTGCGGATATTCTGCGAATTATAATAACAGAACTGATTGAAATCGCCGAGATCGGAATTCTGATATTCAAGCTCGACATAAAACCGCGCCGCGTTTGCGGTATGGCTTATAAGCTCCTCCTTCGACTGCACGGTCGAATCACGCACCATCGAGCTGATTATTCCCGCGAGTATGCCGAAGCTAATTAAAATGATCAGCATAAACGCGGTGATGTATTTTGTAAATACGCTTTTAAACAAAGGCTCACCCCTTAAAAAACCGCGCGGACACAGTTATCATGTGTCCGCGCCGGCGCTCCGCCGTTATCCGGCATATTCCGGTGTATTGACGCCGCAGAATCCGGTCATTTTTTTGCCGGAGCAATGACGCCATTAGGTTTCATTATATTATTTTACTGGAGAATTTCGAATTTATAGCCAACGCCCCAGACTGTTTTAAGTATCCATTTATCCGAAACGCCCTCAAGCTTCTCGCGCAGACGCTTGACGTGGACGTCGACGGTACGCGAATCGCCGAGATAATCGAAGCCCCACACCTTGTCGAGCAGCTGATCGCGCGTGAAAACGCGGTTGTAGTTGGCGGCGAGGAAATAGAGCAGATCAAGCTCCTTCGGGGGGATATCAACCGATTTGCCGTTGAGCTTAAGCTCGTATTTCTGAAGGCTGATCTCGATATTGTCGAATTTTATCGCTTCGTCGTCGTTCTGTCTGTCGTGAGCGCTGTAACGGCGCAGCACTGCCTTAACGCGCGCCGAAAGCTCCTTTGTGTCGAACGGCTTGACGATAAAATCGTCCGCGCCCAGCTCGAGTCCCAGAACCTTGTCGAACACATCGCCCTTTGCGGTGATCATAATGACCGGCTTGGAGGAAATTTCGCGTATTTCGCGGCATACCTGCCAGCCGTCTTTTTTAGGGAGCATTATGTCGAGCAGCACGAGATCAGGTTCGTACATTTTGAAGTAGCTGACGCCCTCGGCGCCGTCGTTCGCGGTCTTAACCTCGTAGCCCTCGTTTTCAAAATACATACGGAGCAGGTCGCATATGTTGAGATCGTCGTCAACGACAAGAATTTTTGTTCCCATTTCATTTCCTCTTTCTTTAAAGCATATTTCGGCAGACGGAATCTTCCGCTGCGAATTCAAATATTAATTTCGTTATTTTTTTGACTAAATTCATTATATATTATGTCGTTGAAGATTGGGTGAACGTATTATGAATTTTGGCAAAATATTGTATGAATTCGAGCGTCACTTATCGACCCAAAGCATAAAAATATTGAAAATGCGTTTTTTGTGTTGGTTTTAACGCGGGATTTTATTTTCGATTGAGATTTTGATGGGGACGTTTAAGATTGCAGACGTTTGCGCGTAGGTTTACGGGAACGAACCCCAAGGGTGCGGGACGCGGCGGCGGCGCTGTATATTCGCGTTTGTTTACGGGTACGAATCCGAAGGGTGCGGGACGCGGCGGCGCCCCTCACCCCTCGGACTCCCCGTTCCCCGCTTGGATGCGCA
>JBAXZA010000148.1:0-4822 GCA_041670545.1 Eubacteriales bacterium
CCGATAAAATAATGTGCGTCAAGGGCGATAAAATCTCAGCGTTCGGCACTCCGGACGAAATATTCGGCGGCGGTATGATAAATGAGCTGTACGGCATCGAAAACGGCTCATATGATCCTCTGCTCGGAAGCGTGGAGCTTGAAAGAGCGTCCGGCGAGCCGGAAATATTCGTCGTGGGCGGCGCCGGCAGCGGGATTCCGTTTTACCGTTCGCTGCAAAAGGAGGGCATACCGTTCGCGGCGGGGATATTATTTGAAAACGATATAGATTACCGCGTCGCGGACGCACTCGCAGTCAAGGTCATAAGCTGCGCGCCATTTGAGCGGATAACCGAACGCGAAGCTGCCGCCGCACTTGAGCTTATCGGACGTGTGCCATACGTTGCCGACTGCGGCTGCGCCGCCGGTGAATTCAACCGTCCCAACGCTTTGCTGATTGATAAAGCCCGTGAAGCCGGTAAAAAGATTATCACCGTGCCAGACGGACTTAGAGAGTTGAGAGCATATGGAAACTAAAAACGCTCCTCGTGTTATTATTGCCGGAACTTCGAGCGGAAGCGGCAAAACGACCGTGACCTGCGCACTATTACAGCTTATGAAGCGCGCCGGAATGAATCCGTCGGCGCTAAAATGCGGACCGGATTACATCGATCCGATGTTCCACACATCGGTAATAGGCGTCGAAAGCGCGAACCTCGATCCGTTTTTCTGCGGCGGCGGACTTCTTCGGTATCTCACCGCGAAAAATTCGGTTGGCAGCGTTTCGGTAATTGAAGGTGTGATGGGCTATTATGACGGCACGGGTGACGACGGCTGCGAAAACAGCACCTACCGCGTCGCTGTGGAGACACAGTCGCCGGTCATATTGGTGGTAAACGGCAGCGGCGCGGCAGTTTCATCGCTTGCCGTTTTGCAGGGCTTTGTCGATTTCAAGCCGTCAAGCGGAATTAAGGGTGTCATTTTTAACAATGTATCGTCAGCAACCTACGCTTTGCTCAAACGTCTGACCGAACGCCGCTTCAGCGGAAGTGTTGCCGTACTCGGCTATGTTCCGCGTCTGCCGCAGGAATGTCTGCTCGGCTCGCGCCATCTCGGGCTTATAACCGCCGCCGAGGTCGACGGGCTGCGTGAAAAATTATCACGCGCGGCGGATATCATCGGCGAAACGATCGAGCTTGATAAAATACTATCGCTCGCGGCGTCCGCTCCGGCGCTTGAGTATGAGACGCCGCGGCTAGCGCAGCTCGGGCGCGTAAGGATAGCGGTCGCAAAGGATCGCGCGTTCTGCTTCTATTATAAGGATAACTTGTCGCTGCTCCGTGAAGCCGGCGCGGAAATTGTATTTTTTTCGCCGCTTGAGAACGAACCGCTGCCATGCGATATCGACGGAATTTACATTGGCGGCGGATATCCCGAACTGTATTCCGACGCGCTCGCGAAGAACAGGATAAGCGCCGAGAGCGTCTGTAAAGCGGTGAGGTCGGGTGTGCCGACCATCGCCGAATGCGGAGGATTTATGTACATCGGCGCAGAAATCGACGGCAGACCGATGTGTGGTGCGCTCGGACATAAAAGCACAAACAGCGGTAAACTCGTCCGTTTTGGCTATGTAACGCTTTCCGCGCACAGTGACGGACTTTTCGGCAAAGCGGGGCAGACGTTTCGCGGTCATGAATTCCATTATTATGACAGCACCGACAGCGGCGGCGGTTTTACAGCCGAAAAAACGAACGGAAAATGTTATTCCTGCGCGGTTTATACCGATACCCTGTACGCCGGATATCCGCATCTGTATTTTTATTCAAATCCTGCGGCGGCGATGGAATTTTACCGTGCGTGCCGCGATCATAAAGCAAAACCTGATAATGATTGACTATTTAATGTTTCATACAAGAAAAATGCCATAATGTTCACATTATATAAAATGTCCGACGTATAAAAATGAAAGAGGAAATAAAATGATTATACATGATCCCGCTGAAATTGAAAAGCGCAGCTTTGAAATAATAACAGGCGAGCTTAGGACGGTTATACCGCCGGAAAATGAAGCCGTCGTAAAACGCGTTATACACTGCACCGCCGATTTTGATTACGCTGAAAATCTCAAATTTTCCGATAACGCCGTGAATATAGCGCTGGGCGCACTGTCGAGCGGCTGCAATATCGTCACCGATACGCAGATGGCGAGATCCGGAATAAATAAACTCGCGGCGTCAAAGCTTGGCTGTGAAATATACTGCTATATGAGCGATCCGGACGTCGCCGAGGAAGCAAAATCGCGCGCAGCAACGCGTGCAGTAGTATCGATGGAACGCGCGGCGGCTCTCACAAAGCCCGCCATTTTTGCGATCGGCAACGCGCCGACAGCACTGCTTGCCCTCAGCGAGCTTATCGAAGCGGGCAAGGTCAAGCCCGCTCTTGTCGTCGGAGTTCCGGTCGGTTTTGTCAACATTATAGAATCAAAGGAAAAAATCATGACCGCCGGAGTGCCATATATCGTCGCGGCGGGACGCAAGGGCGGTTCGAACGTAGCGGCGGCAATAGTGAACGCGCTGATGTACCGTTTAACGCGCTGATGGACAGCTTCATCATAAAGGATGGAAAAAAGCTGAAGCGCGGCTATACGACCGGCTCATGCGCTGCGGCGGCGTCAAAGGCGGCGGCGCTGATGCTTCTGGGAGGGCAGCGGCTTGAAAGCGTCCGACTGCTCACCCCGCGCGGGATATGGCTCACGCTTGCCATTGCGGAGTGTGATATCGGCGGCGATTACGTTTTCTGCGGCGTACAAAAGGACAGCGGCGACGATCCCGACGTCACAAACGGAATTGTAATATACGCGCGTGTGGAGAAAACCGCAGAACAAGGTATTGTGATCGAAGGCGGCGACGGAATCGGGCGCGTCACAAAACCGGGACTCGATCAGCCACCCGGCGCCGCGGCAATAAACTCCACGCCCAGACGCATGATTGAAGCCGAGCTTATGTCGGTGATCGAGGATTTCGGCTTCATCGGAGGGCTAAGAGTCACGATATCAGCTCCGGCGGGTGCGGAGATTGCGAAGAAAACGTTCAATCCGCGCCTTGGCATCGTCGGAGGTATATCGATACTTGGAACGACCGGAATAGTCGAGCCGATGAGCGACGACGCCGTCGTTGAAACGATACGGACAGAGCTTAATATGCGCCGTGCGGCAGGCGCACGGTATGTGCTGTTAACGCCCGGAAATTACGGTGCGGATTATATCAGAAACACGCTCGGTCTGAACCCCGAGAGCGCCGTTACAACGTCGAATTTCATCGGCGACGCGTTTTCCGCCGCCGCCGAAGCCGGTTTTGAGGGAGCGCTTCTGGTCGGACACATCGGCAAGCTCGTCAAGCTTGCGGGCGGAATTTTCAATACCCATTCGCGTTTCGGCGACTGCCGCGCCGAGATATTTGCCGCCCATGCCGCTATGGCGGGAGCGGACAGTGAAACGATACGCAGGCTGATGGACAGCGCGATGACAGATGATATGCTCGATATTCTCGCCAGCGCGGGGCTTCGTGAAAAGGTGATGCTCAGCATCGCCGCTAAGACGGAATTTTTGCTCGGTGAGCGGCATCTCGGATCGATGAGCGCTGCAATGATCACATTTTCAAATAAATACGGTTTTTTGGCATCGACACCGAACGCATTTGAAATACTCGAAAAACTCAGGAGTGTAAATTAATGGTACATTTTATAGGCGCCGGCTGCGGCTCACCGGATCTGATAACGCTTCGCGGGAAACGTCTGCTCGAGCAGGCAGACGTTATAATATACGCAGGTTCGCTTGTTAACCGCCGTCTGCTTGATTATGGCAAGCCTGACTGCGAGCTTCATGACAGTGCGACCATGACGCTCGAACAGGTGATAGCTGTGATCGGCGACGCTGAAAAAGCATCGAAAACTGTCGTTCGGCTTCATTCCGGCGATCCATCACTCTACGGCGCGATACACGAGCAAATGCGAGAGCTTGACGCACTCGGCATTGATTATGATGTATGTCCGGGTGTAAGCGCGTTTTCAGGAGCTGCCGCCGCGCTCAAAGCCGAATACACCCTGCCGGGAGTTTCCCAAACGGTGATAATAACGCGCGCTGCTGGTAATACTCCTGTGCCGGAACGTGAGAGCATACGTTCGCTCGCCGCGCATGGCGCAACAATGGTATTGTTTTTGAGCACCACGCTGCTCTCCGAGCTTGAGAGGGAGCTTACGGCGGGAGGTTATCCGCCGGACACGCCAGCCGCGATAGTATACAAGGCGTCGTGGGAGGATGAGATAACTGCGCGCTGTACCGTTTCGACACTGCAAAAGACTGCATGTGAAAACAATATAACAAAAACCGCTCTGATAACCGTCGGACGGTTTCTCGGCGATGAATCGGAGCGCTCAAAGTTGTATGATCCCGCCTTTACGACGGGATTCCGGAAAGCGTCGTTATGAAAACGGCGGTTTTCTGCTTTTCGGACAGCGGTTGTAAGCTCGCGCTCAGGCTTCGTGAACTTATGCCGGATGATGATATTTCAGTACATACCACACAAAAATTTGCGCCGATGTATAATTTCATCGGGCATAAAAGCGTCTGCGCTGATATCGAAGGATTATTTGCCGAAAATGACGCCCTAATATTCATATGTGCCTGCGGGATAGCGGTTCGCGGCGTCGCTCCCCATCTAAAAAGCAAAATGACAGATCCCGCGGTGCTGTGCATCGACGATCGCGGCGATCATGTGATACCTCTGCTGTCCGGTCATATCGGCGGTGCGAATTCACTTTCGCTTAGGATAGCGACGCTCATCGGC
>JBAXZA010000149.1:0-4811 GCA_041670545.1 Eubacteriales bacterium
CCGACTCGCGCACGATATACGCGTGCGCCGCACATCGCTGCGCGTCCAAGCGGGGAACGGGGAGTCTGAGGGGTGAGGGGCGCCGCCGCGTCCCCCATCCCTCAGGTTCGTTTGCGTAAACATATGCTGCATCATAGGCGTTGCGGCGGCGGCGACGTATGATTATATAGCCATAATGATTATTGCATCGGTTTACGCGAACGAATCCGAAAGGACTGACAACCTTACGGTTTTCAGCCCTCTCGGGCTCTCCCGTTTTCCCTTGGAACGAATGCGCTTGTCGTGGGTTGCGCGGACTCCCGCGTATATCATACGCGATAGGGTGACGTCCTCGTTAATGCCGCTGATTCTCTCGTTGCGTTTGTGGCGTACCGCGCGGTTTTATTTGTTTGTGTGCGGGTCGGGGCTTGACGTTCGCCGCGTGGCAACATTGATGTTCGCAGATGGCGAACGCCGCACAACCGCAGTATGCTGCACAATCGAGCGAAGCGAGCCCGCGTGCGGCTCACCTCACCCGACCCGGAGTGTTTATGCGGCATTAACGAGTACCCCACCCGACTCGCGCACGATATACGCGTGCGCCGCACATCGCTGCGCGTCCAAGCGGGGAACGGGGAGTCTGAGGGGTGAGGGGCGCCGCCGCGTCCCCCATCCCTCAGGTTCGTTATCGTAAACAATCACAATACCATAACCCTAACCCATAAACCCAATCCCCCTAATCAGCAACCGCAATATTTTAATTCCGACGGAGTACGAAACAAAAACGTATTCCGTAGTTTTTTATGTTTTCAACAGCCTGTGCAAAAGTATTAGAATTCATCCCCGCCGTGAATATTGTCAGATAGCGAACAAAATATAAAAATCTTGCGCAAATCGCGCCGGACAGCGTTTTGTACTTGCAAAAAAATGTAATATGAGGTAATATAATTGCAGGCGGCAAGTTCGGCTGCCGCCAATTATGAAATATATGGCGTGCTGACGCGGGCGCGTTCGATATTGATTTTAATACGTTATAAAGGAGCGCGGACGACGCGTGCGTCCGCCGTTTTTATCATGACCGATATCAAAAATTCAACTCAGCGCGTTTATGCCGCTATCACCGGTCAAAAGGTCGACCGCACGCCTATTTACGGCTGGGTTTCAGCTAATCTAAGCGACGAGCTTACCGCCGCATATGGCTCTGTCGCCGCGTTCGAGGACAAATATGAGTTCGACGCCGCCCATATCTTCGGCGGTCCGGCGACCTACGGCGGAGCGGACTACGAAGCGGCGCGCGCGGCGGCGGAGGAGTTCACCCCCGATATCCTGCTCGATGTCGCTCAGAATTCACCAGACAATATAGCGGATTACGAAAATATCCGCGCGGCAATAGCTCATCATAAGGAGCGCGGACGCTTCTGCTACGTCCAAACACCCGGCTTTTTCGAGCAGTATAACGGCTATTTTGGAATTGAAAATCAGCTTTGCTATTTGCTTATGTACCCCGACGAGATCGCCGAGCTTTACCGCCGTCAGCGCGATTGGACGAAGAAATTCGCCGACCACTGCATCGAGCTTGGCGCTGATATGATACATATTTCCGACGACTGGGGCGCTCAGCGCGGACTTATGTTCAGTCCGGAGCTTTGGAGAACGCTGATATTCCCCAACCTCGCGGACGTCGTCGCTCACGTCCACAAGGCGGGCGCGCTTTGCAGCCTGCATTCGGACGGCTGCATCGCCGATGTGGTAGACGGAGTCGTCGAAGCCGGCATCGACTGCGCTCATCCGTGGCAGGAGGCGGCGAATATGCCCTATTCGCTCTACCTCGACAAATATCAGGATAAGCTCGCTCTGCTCGGCGGCGTGTGCATACAGACGACGCTCGGCTTCGGCGATTACAAGCGGCTGGAAGCGGAGCTGCGGCGCGTGTTCGGTCTGCTTCGCGGCAAGCGCTGGATATGCTGCACGACGCATTTTGTTCAGCAGCACTGCACCATCGACGAGCTTGCGTTCGCCTATGATTTAATTTATAAGCTTGCAAGAGAACAGGCGTAACAAAAACAAAAGGCAGCCCCGCCGGGCTGCCTTTTGTTTTTGTTGTCACTGACTGTATTTTCCGCCCTTGAGACGGTCGTAGGTGACGGTTTTCTGCGCGTCTATGAAATACTGCATACGTTCGGTAACGTCAATGCGCATACGGATATTGTAGTTAGGCACGACGGCGTAATAATCCGCGAGCAGCTGCATATAGCGCGTGCGCGGCGCGCCGATGAGCGACGCCGTGAGATTCATCAGGTTATAGGACGCGACATCGGTGTTCAGCCTGTCGGATACCATATCGCTTTGCTCAAACGCGAAATTCGAGTAGATGAGATAAGGCGTCGACTGGGTGACAAGACGCTCGCCGGCTGTGATGTTTGTGTTGTCGGCGATAGTACCGCTCTGGAAATACGCCGCGTAGGACGCGCCGAGCGTCGGGGCGTGGTCGCCGAACCATACGAGGACTGTCGGACGCTGCGCCGAATCGATATAATCGGCGAGCTTGCCAAGCGCCGCGTCGGCGTCGGCGAGTCCCTGCGTGAAATTCGACACGAGATTGAGAGTCGCGCCGTCGAGCAGGGGATTTTCGACCGTCACATACGTTTCCTCGGCGCTGAATTTGTCGTCGTAGGGCTGATGATTTTCCATCGAAATTCCGTAGAGGAAGGTGGGAGCGTCGTTCTTCTCGAGCATATATATGAGATAATCGGCGAAGCTGTCGTCCGACACCTGTCTGCCGCGCCAGCGCTGATCGACCTCGGTTATTTTATCAAGCTCGTCGACAAAATAAAGCTCCTCGAAGCCGAGCTTAGGATAGGCGCTCTTGCGCTGATAGAAATTTGAAAGATAGGGGTGCAGTGCGACGGTTTCATAGCCGAGCGACAGATACGGGCGCAGATAACTGTCGGTGTCGGCGCGGACATATTGGAACGGCACTGCGCCGCTCGGCAGGCTGTCGGTGGTCATGCCGGTAAGCACCTCGAAATCGGGACGGACGGTGCCGCCGCCAAAGCCTGTGGTGAAAAATCGTCCGCTGACGCAGTTTTCGTTCCGCGTTATCCTGTCGTAATTTTCAAGCGGATTCTGTGAAAAGGTCGTGCCGGAGAGCTTGCGGATATCCCAGAAGCTCTCGGACAGCACCACGATGATATCCGGGTATTCGTATCCGTCTGCCGCCGGAATATCGGTATACGTCGAGAGCAGCGCTTCGACGCTCTCCTTCGAATAGCCCTCCGGCTTTTCAATATTCGAGGCGAGGACGTTGACGGTGAACGCTCCGATAAAGCCGTTCGCGGCGTAGTTTGAATCCTGCGCCGCCATATCCTCGAGGTACATCGAATGTGAGTTTAAGGTATCGGTCATTTTCTGCGGAGTCGATACGGTGAACCACATTCCGAATATTATCAGCGCGGCAAGCGGCAGACGGATATACCAGCGCAGAGGAATATCCGCGCGGGCGGCAAAGGCGAGCGCGGCGAGGACTACGAGGAATACGGCGAGCAGGATATACAGCACCGGCACGCCGATTTTAACATAGCTTGTGAGCAGTCCGACGTTGCCAGCCTGAACGAGGTCCCACGGATAAAAATGGTCGCCAGTCAAAAGGAATTTGAGGTATTCCGCAATGGCGAAGCCGCCGCACAGTCCCCCGCATATCAGCATCGAGCACCACAGACGCTTGGTCACAAGCGAAACGGCGATAAAAATGCCGTAGAGCAGAATGAGGTCGAACACAACGACCGGAGCGCGTTCGGAAATAAAGGTGAAAAATTTAGCTTTGTTCGCGAAGTGGATATATTCCGCCGTGAGCAGCATGAGGGCGGGGAAAAACAGCGCCGCTATGTACGCGAGCGCGGTAACGGTGCGCGAAAGCCACACGGGACGAATTAATCCTAATGGTTTTTTCGGTGCGGTAAAGAAAAACCGCGCCGTGAGCGGGCGTTTATCGGTATTTGGGTTATTATCGTTTTTAGAGTTATCCAAGCGAAGGCCACCGTTCATAAAATTCGGCAGAATTATCCGCCGTTATGTTATTTTACCACACCTCTGCGGCATTTTAAATAGTTTATATATAAAATTCACGATAATTTAACGGCAAATGTGAAACTGCTCAATAAAAACCGTTCATAAGAAGCGATTTTTAACAATAATATAATAATACACGGTTGACATTGTCTTTGGAAAACTGTATAATTTAATGTAAGTTCGACAGATTATTGCGATATATTGTCGCTTTTGTATCGATTAACGCGTTTTATCGCGGACGTTTTCGCGGATGTTTTCGCGGACGTTTTCGCGCAGGTTTACGCGGAAGAATCCGAAGGGTGGGGGACGCGGCGGCGCCCCTCACCCCTCGGACTCCCCGTTCCCCGCTTGGACGCGCAAGACGCGTGCGGCACTCCCGCGTGTGAGCGCTCTCTGCAAGATGAAGTCTCGTTAATGCCGCTGTTTCTCTCCAAGCATGGTGGGCGTAGCCGCACCAGCAGAGATGTGGGATTTGATGCGCCGGACGATGGCAGCAGCGTCGCGAAAATATTCTTCGTGACTTTGCCGCCGTCGCTACCCGACCTCGGATAAACATATCGAGCAACGCGAGCCGAGCGCGGCTTGTTTTGCCGCCTGCGAAGAATATGCGGCCCGTCTAAACGCCACCTTTGTGCGAACTGCACACGCGTGAGCCGCGCCTCTTTAAACGCACCGTTCCAAGGGAAAGCGGGAGAGTCTGAGAGGACGGAAAACCGTAGGGTTGTCCGTCCTTTCAGGTTCGTCACTCGTTTCGCAAACGAAAA
>JBAXZA010000150.1:0-4799 GCA_041670545.1 Eubacteriales bacterium
AGTTCACCCTGAATCCTACGCCGCCGCCCGCGCCATGCTCAAAAAATTCAGGTACAGCGAGGACGACGTCGCGCTTGGACGAGTTGGCGCTCTGCGTTCGGACGCCGAAAAATATGGCGTCGCCAAGCTTTGCGGCGAGCTTGATATCGGTGAGCCGACGCTTTATGATATCATCGGCGAGCTTGAAAAGCCGGGACGTGACGCCCGCGATTCCATGCCCCCGCCGGTGCTTCGCGACGACGTTATGGATATGTCCGACCTCGCTCCCGGCATGATAATGACCGGCACGGTGCGCAATGTCTGCGATTTCGGAGCGTTCGTCGATATCGGCGTTCACGAGGACGGACTCGTGCACGTTTCACAGATATCAAACACCCGAGTCAAGCATCCGTCCGACGTTCTCGCGGCGGGAGATATCGTGCGCGTCGGGGTGCTTTCCGTCGATTGTACCAAAAAGCGCATATCGCTCACAATGAAGCTGTAAAGCGGTTCTAATTTATTAGAGCATCTATACAAGCGAAAATATGTTCGCACGTTAAAAGCCTCCTATTGTTATGCAAGGTGCATAAATGGAAAACAAAAATTTTGGAGAATTACCCTCTTTAAAAATTCATGTTTTTTTGATACAATAGAGGCTGTGAAAGTACAGATAATTCGGTAGATTTTGAAATCGAGGCTTTGCGGGTCAGCCCGCCGCCCGGAGCATATCCGCCGTTTTATGAATATAAGGAGGATTATAATGGCTAGTTTGTCTTTTAAACACATTTATAAGAAATATCCGGGCGGCGTTACAGCCGTATCTGATTTCAACCTCGAAGTTAAGGACAAGGAATTCATCATCTTTGTCGGCCCTTCAGGCTGCGGAAAATCCACCACTCTGCGTATGATCGCAGGTCTTGAGGAGATCACCGAGGGCGAGCTTTTCATCGGCGACCGCCTTGTCAACGATATCGCCCCTAAGGACAGAGATATCGCGATGGTGTTCCAGAACTACGCTCTGTACCCGCATATGACAGTGTTCGACAACATGGCATTCGGTCTTAAGCTCCGCAAGACTCCTAAGGAGGAGATCAAGCGCCGCGTTGAGGAAGCTGCCCGCATACTCGATATCACACATCTTCTTGACCGTCGCCCGAAAGCTCTTTCAGGCGGTCAGAAGCAGCGTGTCGCCCTCGGCCGTGCAATCGTCCGTGAGCCTCGCGTATTCCTCCTTGACGAGCCTCTTTCCAACCTTGATGCTAAGCTCCGTGCTCAGATGAGAACCGAGCTTACCAAGATCCATAAGAAGCTCGGCACCACCTTCATTTACGTTACGCATGACCAGGTCGAGGCTATGACCATGGCTACCCGTATCGTCGTTATGAAGGACGGTCTTATCCAGCAGGTCGATACTCCTCAGAACCTTTATGACGCTCCTGTCAACGTTTTCGTTGCAGGCTTCATAGGCACTCCTCAGATGAACTTCATCAACTCCAAGCTCGAGAGCAAGGGCGGCGACGTTTACATCACCTTCGGTGAGAACGTCAAGCTCAAGCTGCCCGCTGAAAAGGCTAACGATCCCGCGCTCAAGGATTATATCGGCAAGGAAGTTATCGCCGGTATCCGTCCCGAGTGCCTGCACGACGACCCCCAGTATCTCTCCACCTATGCCGATGCCACCTTTGAGGCTGACATCGAAGTAACAGAGCTTATGGGCGCCGAGATCTATCAGTACCTCGTATGCGAGGAGCAGAACCTCATCTCGCGCGTTTCCTCCCGTTCGACCGCCCGCGCAGGCGATCACGTCAAGGTTGCCGTCGAGAACAACCGTATCCATATCTTCGATAAGGATACCGAGCGCTGCGTACAGCACTAAGCTGTTTTAATCACAAATAATAGCTTACATAACAACGCCCCGAGATAAATCTCGGGGCGTTGTCGCGTTTAGACTCTGAATTTATGTCCATAACAAGCAAAAACAACCGCAAAGCATACGCTTTACGGTTGTTTTATTCTGTAAATTCAAGTAATTTTTGTGCAATTAGCCGCACAACCGACTTTCTGGCAATTAATAAGCTTTAGCCCAGAGAACCATCTGCTTTGCGGGCTTGCCGCAGCATATACAGGTGTCGCCGAGGTTCGCCTGATCCATCGGAATGCAGCGCGAACCGACTCCGCCGGTCAGCTCCTTTACCTTGTCCTCGCACGCCTCATCGCCGCACCACATACCGCGGAAGAAGCCGTCGCCGTGCTCCGCGATGTGCGCGTTTATCTCGTCGATGCTCTGAACGTCGCAGGTGCGGCGTTCGCGGTTGTCAAGCGCCTTCTGATATATTCCGGCGCGGACAAGCTCGAGATTCTCGGCGATCGCCTGCTCAAGATTGTCAAGCGAAACAATGGTTTTCGTGCGGTCGTGACGATGGACGAGGACGCATTTGTTCTCGGCGATATCGCGCGGACCAAGCTCCAGACGCAGCGGAACGCCCTTCATTTCGTATTCGGAGAATTTCCAGCCGGGGGAGTTGTCGCTGTCGTCCAGCTTGACGCGGAATTTGCCCTTGAGCGATTCATAAAGCGCGTTCGCCTTATCGAGAACGCCCTCCTTATGCTGCTGAACAGGGATTATAACGACCTGTATAGGCGCGATCGCGGGCGGCAGAACGAGCCCGTTGTCGTCGCCGTGCGTCATTATGATTCCGCCTATCATACGCGTGGAAACGCCCCACGACGTCTGATGCGGGTATTGTAGCTTGTTGTCGCGGTCGGTGAACTGTATGCCGAACGCGCGCGCAAAGCCGTCGCCGAAATAATGCGAAGTTCCCGCCTGAAGCGATTTGCCGTCGTGCATCATCGCTTCGATGCAGTAGGTAGCCTCGGCGCCGGCGAATTTATCGCTGTCGGTCTTTCGGCCGTGAATTACAGGCATTGCGAGATCATGCTCGTGGAAATCGGCGTAAACGTTGAGCATACGCTCGGTTTCGGCGACAGCCTCGGCTGCCGTCGCGTGCATGGTATGTCCCTCCTGCCACAAAAATTCGCGGTTGCGCAGGAAGGGACGCGTATTTTTCTCCCAGCGGACGACCGAGCACCACTGATTGTAGAGCTTGGGCAGATCGCGGTAGGATTTGATAATATTGGCGTAATGCTCGCAGAAAAGCGTTTCCGAGGTCGGACGGACGCAGAGCCGCTCGGCTAATTTCTCGCTGCCGCCGTGTGTCACCCATGCGACCTCAGGTGCGAAGCCCGCGACGTGATCCTTTTCCTTATTGAGCAGCGATTCAGGAATGAACATCGGCATATAGACGTTCTCGTGACCGGTCTCCTTGAAGCGCGTGTCGAGTATTTTTTGAATATTTTCCCATATAGCGTAGCCGTAGGGACGGAAGATCATGCAGCCCTTGACCGAGGTGTAATCGATCAGATCGGCTTTTTTAACTATATCGGTATACCACTGGGCAAAATCGACGTCCATCGACGTGATCTGCTCTACCATTTTTTTATCCTGTGCCATTAAATATTCGCTCCGTTTCAAATGTTTTATATTTTTTATAACAATGTACGATATTATGGATTGTTCGCAA
Organism: Eubacteriales bacterium; assembly: GCA_041670545.1. Classification (GTDB taxonomy): domain Bacteria; phylum Bacillota; class Clostridia; order Oscillospirales; family CAG-272; genus JBAXZA01. The sequence continues at coordinate 3,561 of JBAXZA010000150.1, forward strand.
AATCGGCGTAATAATCTGGTATTATAACGAAATAATCGGAATAAACCTCTGCTATATCTTTTTATTCCGTGTTTTTTAATTTCACGAACAATACATAGTATACAGTAAAAACGCCGCTTTGTCAACACCCAATGCGCCGATGCCGTTTATGGAAGCGAACGGATTCTGCCGAAAAAAGCCTGCGCGCCGATATGCGGTGCGCAGGCTTTTTTGTATACGGAAACCTCGTGTGATTTATGCCGATGAGCTTCGGCCGTCATACTTCCGGTTTCCGCCGCGCCGTCCATTTCTCGGCGCCGCTGTGAGGTTAAATGCGATTTTAATTATTCGAATGTGTCATATCCGCGCGGTCTGACTGCTCGGGCGCATTTTGTGCATCCGGCATAACTGACGGCGTATTCTGCGTGCCGGACGCGCCGCCGTCGGCGATTCCCTCGCCCAATATATAGGCGGCGAGCACTCCGACGGCGGTGACGACCGCGGTTATCTGCGCTGTGGTCATATCCGCAGCGCCGAACGCCGCGAGCAGCGCGGTAATAAAGCCAGCCGCCGCCGCCCAAAATTTGCGGCTCGAAAGCTTTCTTCTCCAGTCTATCTTCATAAAATTCCTCCCCGATAAATATTTTTTTGATTTGCGGTCGATAATAACACGGCAATAAAGCGCACACAATAATGATTATGCACGATTATTTATAAAAGTCTTTGCCATGCTTTCTTCAAAAACCGCGTATCCCGTCATTTCATAGCGTTCCACAGCTTGCGCCACAGATCGGACGCGTAACGATAGGCGTCGATATAACCTCGTGTGGCGGCGCTCAGCCCGCAGCGCGCGCAAACGGCGGCGGCAAAATCATCGGCTTGCTCAGACGTCGTTTCTCCGTCCGGTACGCTGTCGGATTTATCCGGTAAGGCGGCGGCGTAAGTGCCGGTTTTGTTTGCGATCTCGAGATAGCGCGCTGCGTCGGACGGTGCTCCGTGCCTGTCCCTCACCTCAAAATGAAGGTGCCGTCCGGTGACGCGTCCGGTTGCGCCCTCGCGTCCGATCATAGCCCCCATCTTTACCCGTTCGCCGACCGCGACGGCACGGCTTGAGAGGTGGCAATAGTAAACGGTGTTTCCGTCGTCTCCTCTGACCGCGACATATTCGCCCCATTCCCACGTCCTGTCGCTTTTATCGGTCACAATGCGAGAGCGCGCCACTGTACCGTCCGACACTGAGCAGACGGCTGGCGGCTCGTC
>JBAXZA010000151.1:0-4766 GCA_041670545.1 Eubacteriales bacterium
CCGACATAGATATGACCGCAGTTCGAGCACTGCCAAATGACGATATCGTCGCTTACGAATACCTTATTGCCCTCGACGTTTGCGAGCAGCTTGCGGTAACGCTCCTCATGCTCTTTTTCGATCTTGCCGACGCCCTCGAACAAATAAGCGAGCTTTGTGAAGCCCTCTTCCTTTGCTTCCTTTGCAAACTGAGCGTACATCTCTGTCCACTCGTAATTCTCGCCGGCAGCCGCGTCGGCAAGGTTTGCGTCGGTTTCGGGAATGACATCGCCGTGGAGCGCCTTGAACCAGAGCTTTGCGTGCTCTTTCTCATTATTGGCGGTTTCCTCGAATATATTCGCGATCTGAACGTAGCCTTCCTTGCGTGCGGCGCTTGCGTAATAAGTATATTTGTTTCTTGCTTCACTCTCACCCGAGAATGCCGTCATTAAATTCCGCTCTGTTTTTGATCCCTTGAGTTCCATGCTGTAATACCTCCGTATGTAAATTTACGGAACGCTGATAAAACGTCATATATGTCCCGTATATTATCATTATACTATCTTTTTTCTCTTTTTTCAATAGTATTTTATTTTTTAAATATTACTTTACTGTTAAATCGCGCCTATTTGAGCAGAGTAAGGCAGCCGTCCGTTATATTCACCGCTCCGTCGCAGTTCACGGTTTTGCCGCCTGACGCGACCGATATCAGCCCTCCGGTCACCGTTACATACTTCGCCGCCGTGATGGCGTCGTCTGCCGCAGTTATGCTCAGAGTTCCGGCTTCCATATAAAAATATCCTGCCGACGAGTCGGATTTGCTCTCTGATTTCAGCCCGTCGTCTCCCGAGGTCAGCGTTATCGTTCCGCCGCCTATCGAGATTCCGTCGTTGCCCTTGACGGCGTTATTCGGAGCGCTGACCGTGATAGTGCCGCCTGTGATTTTAAGATCGTTCGAGCAGTCCACACCGTTGTTATAATTTGCGGTAACGGTAAGTGAACCGCCGCCGTTTATGGTCAGATCGTCCTTTGAGCAGATCGCGGCGTTGTAGGCTGTATCTGCGTAGGAGGAGCCGTCGGTCACGCTGTTTTCTGTGCCGTCGGCGAGTGTGATTATCACCTTGTCTGCGCTCTCGACGGTTACAGCCGCGCCGTTTGAGCAGGTTATCGACGCGCCGCTGAATATAAGCCTTACCTTATCGGTCTTTGCGACGGCGACACTGACGCTTCCGTCGGTCAGCGTTCCGGTGAGGATATAGCTGCCAGCTTCGGTGATGCTCACACTGCCGGACGAGAGGTCAACCGCAACGGCGTCATCAGGAATGGAGCTGTCAAGATCGGTTTTTGTAAAAACCTCAGATGCCGCCGCCTCATCAGACGTCACGGCGGCTGTGGTTACGTCCTGAGGAGATGTGGTCTGCGCGATGGTATCGGCGCCGGACGCCGCGTCGCCGCAGGAAACGGCGGACAGCAGCAGCACGGCGCATACGGCGCACACAAGCAGATTTTTCAATTTTTTATTCATATGATCATACGCTCCTGTTTTTTTATTATAAAGCAGTGCTGAACAATTTAATTATTACATTATTATAATGCGAATAATGCGATGAAGTGGATTCTCATGCTTTCATCATCAGCAATGTGAATTGTACGGTACGGTATTATATAAATTATACCTTATGCTCATTGAAATAAGTTTAAATTTACCGCAGCATATATGAACAATTTGTAAATCATTTGCTTTTATATCAGCCGGCTTACCCATATAGTTGAATTTTACATTCAAATCGTTTAAAATGATCATATGGAGGGATTTATATGAGCTTTAGAAAAATATTTGCCGCCGTCCTGCTTCTGCTTCCTATGATGCTGCTCTGCTCCTGCGCGTCAGACGCGGACACGGCGCGGACGGACGAGGATACCACAGCCGCAGATACCGGTGAAACATTTGACATTTTCACAGGCGGAGTTTGCGGCTATACCATCGTGCGGGGCGACTCCTGCGACGATACGGTCACGGCGGCTTCAGTCAAGCTTCGCAACGCGCTCGAGGACATCACCGGCGCGTCCGCTCCGATAACAACCGATTGGGAGCGCGGCGGAGACAAATCAGACCGCACAAACCGCGAGATTTTAATCGGAGAAACCAACCGCAGCGACGAATATACGCTCGATTTGAGCGGACTCGGACGCCGAGATTTCGTCATTTACACCTATGGCGAAAAAATCGTCATTACCGGAACGAGTTCGATTGCAATCAAACTCGGAGTCGATTATTTTTTGTCGGAATACCTTGGCTATACCGGCGAGGGGAGCGTTCACGCGGACGAAATAAAGCTGTCGCTGCCGCAGGAATACCGCGGCGTTTCGGAGCTGACGCTTTATGATATCGCCGGCAAAACCGATCTTGTCGGAATCTGCTATTCGACATGGTTCAATCCCATCATCAACGACAACGCCGGCGGCGATCCTCCGAACATCACCGAAATACTCGAGAGCGGCGGCGAATGGGGCGGTCTGCACGCGTTCCATTATTGGGCAAAGCCGGCGCTCGGCTATTACCGCAGCTCGGACAAGGATGTCATACGCACTCATATGACCGAGCTTGCCGATGCCGGAGTCGATTTCATTATAATCGACAATACCAACGCTTCGATAGGCTGGCAGGAAACGAGCTATTGGGACGAGATGATCGCTCAGCCCTGCACCGCCATCTGCGAAACCATCACCGAGATGCGCTCCGAGGGACTTAAAACGCCGTATGTCGTCATGTGGTGCTCGACCGCAAACGGCTGGGATGTCGTCGAAGCCTGCCGCGAGAAGTTCGTCGAGAATTATCCGGAGGTGTTTGTATATTGGGACGGCGCGCCGTTTTTCATCACAACCACGGCGATGGAATCTGACAATCCCAACGTTACAGCGCGCCATATGTGGGGACTCAACGGCGATCTCGATACCTCTGAATGGTCGTTCCTCAACAAGGTGAACGTACCGTCCTACGCCGCCGACGGCACAGTGGAGCAGATATGCGTCTGCGTCGCCATGCAGGAAAGCTATATGTCCTATCCGACGGCGACAGGACGGCGCGGCGGACTTACCTTTTGGGAGCAGTGGACAAGAGCGTTTGAATACCGTCCCAAGGTCGTAACGCTTACCTGGTGGAACGAGTGGGCGGCTCAGCGTTTTGAAGATGAAAGCGGAAATTCACGCTTCGTCGACAATTACAACGAAGAATACAGCCGCGACATCGAGCCGATGGAGGGCGGTCACGGCGACGAATACTATGTTTGGATGAAGCAGTACATCGAAGCCTACAAAGCTCACGGCGACTGCCCCAAGCTCGTTGAGGATTAATGCGGCGGACGATTGCGGCAGCGGCACATTTTGACGCCTGCGGAAAACGCCTATTAATTTTTGCAAACTGCTATGAATATTCACAATTATGTGGTATAATCTGCTTAATCGATTAAGCTTTATCGGAGGATATTCAAATGGATGTAAAAGATCTCGTAAAGGTAACTCCGAGCGCGCGTCAGCTTGCTTATCAGCAGCTTGAATTCTACGCGTTCACACACATTACTGTAAATACCTTCACCGACCGCGAATGGGGCGACGGCACCGAGCCGGAGAGCGTTTTCAATCCCACCGCGCTCGACTGCGAGCAATGGGTGCGCGCCATCGCCGACGCCGGTATGCGTGGTATTATCATAACCTGCAAGCATCACGATGGCTTCTGCCTGTGGCAGTCAAAGGTCACCGAGCACTGCATGAAAAACAGTCCGTACAAGAACGGCAGCGGCGATATTGTCCGCGAAATGAGCGACGCCTGCCGCAAATACGGCATGAAATTCGGCGTATATCTCTCGCCGTGGGACCGAAACGCCAGCTGCTACGGCGACAGCGAAAAATATAACGATTTTTACGTCGCGCAGCTCCGCGAGCTTCTGACAAACTACGGCGAGGTTTTCTCGGTTTGGTTTGACGGCGCGTGCGGCGAAGGTCCTAACGGAAAACGTCAGATCTACGACTGGAATCGCTATTACTCCGTTATCCGCGAGCTTCAGCCCAACGCCTGCATCGCCATCTGCGGTCCGGACGTCCGCTGGTGCGGAAATGAAGCGGGTGCGGCGCGCGAGAGCGAATGGAGCGTCGTTCCGGCGCGTATGACCAACACCGAAAAGGTAGCGGAAGCAAGCCAGAAGGATGAATTCGACACCGCTCACCTGCGCGAGGTTTCCGCGTCGACCGCCGACCTCGGCAGCCGTGAGATAGTCGCCGGAGAGCCTGCGATGATATGGTACCCCGCCGAGGTCGACACCTCGATACGTCCCGGCTGGTTCTATCACGCGTCAGAGGACGACAAGGTTCGCTCGTTCGACACACTAATCGATATTTATTACAATACAGTCGGCGGCAACGCGATGCTGCTGCTTAATATTCCGCCGGACAGACGCGGTCTTATCCACGAAAACGACGCCGCTCGCCTGCATGAGGTGGGCGAATATCTGCGCTCCACCTTCGCTCACAATTTAGCGGAAACGGCGAAATTTACCGCTTCGTGCGACGATGGAGTTCATAAAATCGACAACGTCCGCCGCGACGAAACTCTCACCCTCGATTATGAAAATTACTACAAAGCGCCAGATGGGTGCGAAAATGCCGATATCGAAATTGACATGGGCGGCGTAAAGAACGTTTCCCATGTCGTTCTCAAGGAAAATATCGCGCTGTCGCAGCGTATTGAACAGTTCGCCATCGACGTTATGGAAAACGGCGAATGGAAGGAA
>JBAXZA010000152.1:0-4719 GCA_041670545.1 Eubacteriales bacterium
TACATTCTTGTCACGGTGGTGCGCGATATATTCATCTTTACCGAACATTGCTGCTGCGAAAGCATAACGTAATCGAGCAGTCGGACGACCTCGAATTCGTCGAAGCCGATAATAACACAGTCGCCGTCGTCGGCTGCGTTTTGCGGGATAAAGCAAGGGTATCTCGGTTTTGAGCATATGCAGCGGCATTTCTGCGGTCTTGCCATATATTCAGCTCCTTCAAAATCGCTTAGATTATTTTACTGACATTATTATATCACCATTATGGACATATGTCAATAACTCTGCGAAAAAAAACAGAGTGTTTTACAAAATACCGCGAATAAAACGCGCTTAATATATGTAAAACGCTCCGTAAAAAGGCGGCAGGACCGCCGATGTGTATATTAGAAGGTCAGTTCAGTTTTGCGAGCACGTCGTCTTTGAAGAATTCTTCCGTTTTATCGGGGCTTAATGAATAAAATTCATCGTCGCAGGTGACGCAGACGCCTTCCTGACATCTTCCCAGGCAGAACGCTCCGGCAAGCTCGACCTTGTCGCCGACTTTATTGTCCGCAATCAGTTTTTTGAGCTGCTCGACGATCTGATGCGAGCCTTTAAGATGGCAGGAGGAGCCGATACATACGGTTATTTTCATAACGTTGTCATTTTCCTCCGTGTTGTTAGTGATTTTCATGACAAAACCTCCGGCTCATTCTTTGATCTGAGCTTTTTTCTCGATTTTTCTGTTTCTGAAATAGAGACAAATATCGGTAGTGACCATGAGTACGTTCGGAAAGTAGAAATAGAATGCGAGGTTGTAGGTTCCGGACATTATCTTTGAAATAATGCCGCAGATATAACCAATGCAGATAAATATGGTGAAATAAACGCTTTTGCCCTTGGTGGAACGCGACCGGTAGCTGCGAATAATCGCGAGCGGCCACGATACGCCGAAACTGATGATCATAATTGTTTCAAAGATCTCGGCGAGAAGTTTGGTATCCATATTATGTAAATCCTTTATATTATATTACAGCCGCGTGACCGGCGTCAAATGGCTTTGTGATATATTATAAAACAAATGACGTATTTTGTCAATACATAATTAACAGAAATAACATTATTTCGTGAATATCTCAGTTATAATCCCTGCTTTATTCACATTATACCACAAAATATATTTGGCGTCGGTGGCTGCGCTGTTAAAATGTCAGTTAGCGGTGCGTCTGTAATCTGGGAGGAGCTTAGGAGATACGATATCGCTGTGGATACCGGCGGCTTCCGCTTCGTGCTCGAATTTTTCAATATGACCAAGTGTGAGCGCACCCACGCTGACATCCTTAGAATGAACGGCTGCGCAGCGGCCGGCGTCGCGTCCGAATACGATGATATCGAGCAGAGAGTTGCCCATCAGACGGTTGCGTCCGTGTATGCCGCCAACTGCTTCACCGGCGACGTAAAGGTTTTCGATGTTTCCGGTCATGCAGTCCGTACCGATATCAAGACCGCCGTTTTGATAATGCAGCGTCGGATAAACGAGGATAGGCTCGCGGCGGATATCGATGCCGTATTTATCGAACATACGGAACATTGCGGGAATACGCGACATTATAGTGCCTTCGCCGTTTTCAAGCTCTATCATAGGAGTGTCGAGCCAAACGCCCATACCGGCGCCGGTAGATACGCCGTTTGAGCGGTCGCCGCACTCGCGTATAATGGAAGCGGCGGAAATGTCGCGTGTTTCAAGCGGGTGTATGAACACCTCGCCGTTTTTGTTGACCAGCTTTGCGCCGAGCGAACGAACCTTTTCGGTCACGAGCGCGCCGAAAATCTGTTCCGGATACGCCGCGCCCGTCGGATGATACTGGAGGGTGTCGGCATAGAGCAGCTTAGCGCCTGCGCGGTAGCCGAGAACAAGTCCATCGGCGGTAGCGCCGTAGTGATTGGAGGTCGGAAAGCCCTGATAGTGCATACGTCCAGCGCCGCCTGTTGCGATGATAACGGTTTTGGCGCGCGCGATGAGCAGCTCCTTGGTTTCCATATTCATGAGGACAGCTCCGGCAGCCTTACCGTTTTCATCGAGAATAAGCTCAACAGCGGCTGTGAAATCAACGACCGGAATATTGCGGTTGAGAACCTCGTCGCGCAGAGTGCGCATGATTTCCGCGCCTGAATAATCCTTTGCGGCGTGCATACGCTTGCGCGATGTTCCACCGCCGTGCGTTGTTATCATCGTTCCGTCGGGTGCTTTGTCGAATTCGACGCCGAGGTTATTGAGCCACTGTATCGCCTCGGGGGCTTCGGTCACGAGCTTGCTGAGCAGCTCGGGCTTAGCGTAGAAATGTCCGCCGCCGAAAGCGTCGAGATAATGTATAGCGGGCGAATCGTTTGGCTTGTCCGCCGCCTGAATACCTCCCTCGGCCATCATGGTGTTGGCGTCGCCGATGCGGAGCTTTGTGACGATCATAACGTTCGCGCCGTTTTCATTTGCTTCGATAGCAGCGGAAGAACCAGCGCCGCCGCCGCCTATAACAAGAACGTCGACATCGTAATCGGTTTTAGAAAGATCAACGTCAGACGCGTTTATGCGGCTTTTCGCCTGAAGAATAGCGGCAAGCTCGTGCGGGACTTTTTCGCCTTTGTTAGGACCTATGGAAAGCGTTGTGAACTGATCCTTGCGGAAATCGGGATGATAGGTCGCGAGCAGCGCGTCCTTTTCATCGGCGGTCATTCTGCGGGGCTCAAGCGAAGCGTTGGCAGCTCGCGCCGCTTCGACTTTCTTTATCGATTCTGTAATATTTGTCGGATACATATGTCGCCCTCCTTACTTTTCGATCTCGCGGTTGTTGTATAATTCTTTCATTTCGCCGATCGGCTTCTGCATAAGACCTTCGAGCAGCTCCTTGAAGTCGCCGTTCGAAATTTCCTTGACGCGCTCGGCGAGATGCTCCGATTTGGGCGCGAGATATTTGCCGTTAAGACGGCGGGCGAGCAGCGCGACCTGAGGATGAGATATTCCGGCGGGGCAGCGCGAGGAGCAGACGCCGCACATAACGCAGTCAAACGATTCCTCTGCGCATTTCTCGTATTCGCCGCGCTGAGCGTAAGCGATATACTGCATGACGTTAAGTCCCTGTGTGCAGCTCTTGGTGCAGGCGTTGCAGCCGATGCAGGAGTAAATTTCGGGATAAAGCTGCATCATAATCTGTTCGGTCGGCTTGATTTTTTCGATGTCATAAACCTGCTTGATGAGCGGGAAGAAGGGGAGAGTGGCGATGTACATATCGTTCTCGACCTTAGTCTGGCAGGCAAGACATACCTTCAGCTCACGTTCGCCCTTGATGCGGTAGATTGTAGCGCACGCGCCGCAGAAGCCGTTGCGGCAGCCGCAGCCGCGTATCAGCTGATATCCGGCGTATTCCATCGCCGTCATAATGGTCAGACTATCCGGCACGGTGTATTTCTTGCCGAATAAGAATATATTTACCATATTTTCCATGTTGTATATAATCCTCCGTTCAATATTCGTTCGGAAGCTCGTCGAGCTGATCGCAGCGGAACACCGGACCGTCCTTGCAGACGTATTTGCTGCCGATGTTGCAGCGTCCGCATTTGCCGACGCCGCATTTCATTTTGAGCTCCATCGTGGTGTAGACCTGGGTTTTATCGAAACCAAGCTCGATAAGCCCCGCGAGTGTGAATTTGATCATGATCGGAGGTCCGCAGATGATAACCGTTTTCTTTGTGAAATCGGGATCGAGCGCGCCAAGCTCCTTGACATAATTGGGAACGAAGCCGACGTGACCGTCCCAGCCCTCCTGCTCACGGTCGATGGTAAGGTGAACGGTGACGTTGCTGTCGGCGCACCATTCGTCGATAATTTCCTTGTAATCGACAAGATCGTCCTTCGAGCGTGAACCGTAGATGATATCAATCGCGCCGTAATTATCCTTATAATGGCGGCAGTAGTTGATAACCGAGCGCAGCGGGGCAAGACCGATGCCGCCCGCGATGAACAGCATATCCTTGCCGCGGAAATCCGAGTCGACAGGGAAGCCGTTGCCATACGGACCGCGGATGGTGATCTGCTGTCCGGCGTCCATCAGATGCAGCCAGCTTGTCAGACAGCCGCATTTTTTGATGGAAAATTCCATATATTCTTCATTTGTCGGCGATGAGGTGATAGAGAACATACCTTCGCCGATACCCGGAATGGAGAGCATTGCGCACTGTCCCGGAATGTGTTCAAAAACCTTTTTGCCGTCCAGTCCGACCACGCGGAAGGTCTTGACGTCCGGCGTATCCTGCCGGATATCAGTGACGACGCCGAGCTTTGGTATCAGGGATTCGTCTATCATCAGTTTTCACCTCCGAGGCTTTTCATAACTTTAACGATATTCATTGAAATAGGACATTTTTTAAGGCATCTGCCGCAGCCTACGCAGCCGAACTCGCCGCCGTTGTTCTCCGGGAAATAGACGAGCTTGTGCATAAAGCGCTGACGGAATTTTTCAAGCTGTGTAAGGCGCGGATTGCCGCCCGCCATCTTTGTGAAGTCGGAATACATACAGCTGTCCCAGCAGCGGAAACGCTTTACGCCGTGACCGGTGTTGAAATCCTTGATATCATAGCACTGGCAGGTCGGGCAGACGAAGGTGCAGGCGCCGCAGCCGAGGCAAGCCTGCGAAAGCTCCTTCCATTTTGGGGAGCTGAAAACTTCGAGCTGTTTTCCGGTGA
>JBAXZA010000153.1:0-4711 GCA_041670545.1 Eubacteriales bacterium
ATCGCGAGAAAATACACTATGCTCGCGACGACGAACGCCTTGCCGACCTTGGTCACATCGCGGTAATACATGGTGAAAAACGTCAGATTAAATATCCCGAGCATGAGCAGCGAAAAGCCGAAAAACGCGGCGTTTGCGTCCATGCCGACGGTATTTCCCGGCATCGGATAGCTCCCGCGCAATATCGCGAAGGGTATTGCGGCGGCAAGCTGCATAATCTCGAGCAGCACCGCTGAGGAAAACCGCGCGCGGACGATATCACGGCGCGAAACAGGCAGAGTCATCGAATAAAACACGTCGTGATTTTCGCGTCCGGACAGGCAGGTGAAGAATATCGCGAGTCCTGTATAGAAAAATATAACATAATATGGATAATTGGGTATCGCGAGCATTGACGACAACAGTATAAAAATATACGATGTCGGATGCAGCGCGAGCCGGAATTCCTTTGATATCAGCTTGGAAAGCATATTATATCCGCCTCATTCCTTTTCGATATGTACCATGATGTCCTCAAGTCCGCAGATCTGCGGCGAAACGCCGATCGCCTGCGCCGCCGCAGTGTCGGAGGTGCGGATAATGGCGCTATGACCCTCTTTTGAACGCTTCAGACCGATGAGAACTCCGCCGAGCGCGGACGCCGCATCGTCTGTAAGCTCGAGCAGACGGTAGCCGTCGGTGAAGCTTTTGAGCTTATCCTGTGCGATTATACGTCCATTTTTTATATAAACGATATCATCGGCGCATTTGTCGAGGTCGGTGGTTATGTGCGTTGAGAAAAATATGGTCACGCCGCGGTCAGACAGACTCATAAACACATCGAGCAGATCGTCACGCGATACCGGATCAAGACCGCTTGTCGGCTCGTCGAGAATAAGCAGCTCGGCGCGGTGTGAAAGCGCGAGCGCGAGCGAATATTTCACCTTCATACCGGCAGAGAGCTGCGCCGGCGTCTTGTTCTCGTCAAGCGCGAACATTTTTACATATTCGTTATACGCGGCGTCGTTCCAATTCTTATAAAACGATTTTGTGACCGACGTTATGGTTTTCAGCTTTTTCGTCGGATAATAATCGACGCCGCCCGCCACATAGCCTATGCGCTGCTTTATTTCGCTCTCGCTGCCGTCGAAATCGAGTCCGAAAAAGCGCGCCTTGCCCGCGTCGGGATGAACAAAGCCGAGCATCGCGCCGAGCGTGGTCGATTTACCCGCTCCGTTTCTTCCGATGAAGCCGACGATTCGCCCGCTCTCAAGCGCGAAGCTCACACCGTCAAGCGTGAATGCCGGATAATGTTTGGTCAGCCCCTCGGCTTCGCAGATTTTCATAACGACTCATCTCCGCTGGTTTTTGTTTCGGACATATCCTCATCATATTCCGGATCGCCGTCAAATATTGTTTTTAATAAAATGTCAAATTTATCCTGCGGAGGTATCGCGATGCCGCGTTTTTCGTCTGCAAGCACGATAATAGTGTCGCCTGGGTGAATTCCAAACAGCTCGCGCGCCTCTTTGGGTATGACAAGCTGTCCCTTTTCACCGATTTTGACCGTCCATGCGTATTTTTTTCCTCTTTTTTTCATATTTACCTCCCAAATACGGTGTTAATAATATGTTAAGTATGATTTGTATGATTTTCCATACCATTATATACCCGACACACTGATTTGTCAAGCATATCGCAGCAATTTTACTTTTTCTTCATCACAGCATAAAAACTCCTCAGTTTATCGCCAAACAGCAAAAAAGCGACCGCTTGAAAGCGGCCGCTTTTTTGTTTTTACGCAGAATCACACTACCGTGCTGATATTGAGCGTTCCATACAGCTCGGTGTATTCGATATCAAGGCTGTCTGCGATGTTGTCGCGGTATTCGTTGAAGCAGCGCGTTTTATAAATATCGCGAAGCTCGCTGAAATTCGCGTCGATATAAGCGTCGTCCTGTTCGTAGCGCTTGATGATATGGTAGCCATTGACACTCTCGACAACGCTCGACAGCTCGCCGATTTCGAGCGCGTATGCGGCGTCCTCGAACGATTCGAGAAATTCACCGCGCGTAAAGTAATAGCCGGAATCGACGTCCATATCGGCATCCTCGCTGTAATCGCGGATAAGCGTTTCGAAGTCCTCTCCGGAGGCGGCGCGTTCATGCAGCTCATCGGCGAGCGCACGGTTTGCCGCGATATCGTCGCCGTCGTCGTTCATTATGAGAATGTGCTTGACACGGATAAAGTTTTCGCGGATGTCCGCTTCGACCGTCGCGTCGTCCGATATGACGATGCCGGCGAATTCGTCTGTGACCTCGGGGCGTACCTTTGCTTCGAGCATATTTAGCTCAACTATCGATTTGTAAACGTCGCCGGTCATGAAATATTCGTCGAGCGCGGCACGGTATTGCTCGTCGCCGCCGTAGCTTTTGACAGTATATTCCATTTCGTCTGCGACGCCCGACGCTTCGGTGTCGTCGAGGGCGATGCCAAGCTCATCGGCAATGTGATAAACGGCATAGTTGGAGGTGAGGGTGAGTATCACCGTTTCCATCAGCTCATCCTCCGCCTCGGGATGCTCGGTCCAGTAGTCTGCGTCGCCGCCGTCCATATCACGCTTGAAATTCAAATAAAAATATCTGAATTCATCGTAGGTAACGTCTTTCCCGTCGATCGTCATAACGGTGCGGGTGTCGTTCGATCCGGTTCCGGCGACCTCCTGCTTTCCGCAGGAAAAAAGCAGCGGAGAGAATGTCACTATCATCATAATAAGTGCGATTATCCTGTATTTCTTCATTTGATTGATTTTTCCTTTAACGCCGTATCGGCGATCCCGAAAAAACGGAACCGCCGTACGGTGAGGTAAAATATTCGTGTGCGCAAAGCGTCAAGCTTCGCGTTTCTGTCCTGACGTCAATATCTGACTTCGGAGTCGACCGCTTCGCCGGAAAGCACCTTGCCGAGGTCTGATATCAGCTTTTCCATCATATCGCGCTGCATATAGAACTCGCCCTCGCCGTTGACCGTATAGAACGCGCGCCGCGTCGAATACGGATAGAAGCGGTAGGTGGTGACGACTCCCGCGTCGGTTGTGACTATCATGGTGGCGTACAGATCGTCCGTCGCGGTGCTTTCGGTGTAGCCTACCATCGAAAGGGTGAGCATAACCTTATAGAACTGACGGAAATTGTAAAGCTGATCGGTATCTAATACCTTTCCTGTGGACGCGGGGGTAATCTCGATGGTCTGCCCCTCGCCCTCGAGCTTAAAGGTTTCGCTCAGGGTATCGGATATTATCTCAATTTTGGCGATATCGTTGATATTCTTCTGGAATATCGGCGCATCGACAAATTTTATCAGATCCCACTGCAAAAACTCGGCGGTGTCGGCGGGGACGACCGCCACAAGGTTGAACAGCAGCGAATAAGCGTAATAGCTGCCGTCCTCCTGCTGCGCGGAGAAATAAACGAAGTTTTCGACGCCGGAATAGGTGTAATGCAGCTCGTACGCCGGTTTTTCCATATCGATACCGTACTTCGCGAGCGTTTCGGCGGGCATGACTTCGCTGGTTTTGCCAATTTCGACGACCGAGGTTCCTTCAAAATCGGCGAATTTCTGCAATATCGCGTCATAATTTGTAGTCGATGGGGTATAGCTGCCCGGGAATTTCATCACATAGGTACCGTAATCGGTCATAGCGAGCTGAGTCTGCTCCTCCTCGGTGAGATAATCTATCCAGACGAAAAGCTCGCCGTCGCGGGCGATATAGAAATCGTCCGTCTGATAATAGGTCGTCGAGGATACCGGGTAGGAGAGTATGGGCGTGATGAACGTCCGGATATCGGCAAGCAGGGTGGTCGCGAGCGACGAATCGAGCACATACACGGCGTCGCGTCCGGCGTAACGGCAGTAATAGCCCGCGCCTGTCGGAATGAGATCGCCGATATAAACCGTATGCTGTGTTCCGTCGGTCTTTGTAAGCACATACCACGCGGGGTTATCGTCCTCGGCAAGACCGTAAACGCTCATATCGCTGCACTGCTCGGCGACTCGCGTCATCGAAAGCGTGTAGCCGGAGGATACCATGAGCGAGGAGAGCATAGTTTTTGAGTACGGCGCGCCCTCGTTGCCCTTGATGTAAAAGTTGTCGTCGTCGCCGCGCTACATCGTATATACGCCGGAGTCGTTATGAACCTCGACCGACTGAATATCGGCGGTTTCGACGTGCTCAAACATCAGTATACGGTTGGATGTGCCAAGCACCTCTCCCGAGAGCAGATTGGGAATCTCCTCGGTGGTGTCGTCAGTAACGGCGAGCATCGGCGCGAGTACCGTAAAATACAGAATGATGAGCGCAACAGCCGCCGCGCCGAGTATAATAATAAGCTTTTTCTGTTTTTTGATCATAAATGGCGTCTCCTGATGAATACGACGACGCCTGCCGCCGCGAAGATCGCGGGCAGAACGAGGGTATAAACTATCGTCCAGCGCGTCGCTTCGGCTGTGGTGAGGTCGAGCGTCTTATCCTCGAACACCTTGAAGTCGAGGTTGACCGGAACCTTTTCGCGTCCGAGCGCCTTCATCATCGAATATAATATATCCTTGTTGCCATAAGCGTTGGACTGGAGATACGTTGTCGCCGCAAATTCCGAGCTGCCGCCGAGCATTACATAGGTGTACATTTCCTCGTTGTCGACATAACGAAGCTCAGTCGAGATGGCGAGCAGAT
>JBAXZA010000154.1:0-4710 GCA_041670545.1 Eubacteriales bacterium
ATTTTTCGTTTGCGAAACGGGTACGAATCTGAAAGGACGGACAACCCTACGGTTTTCCGTCCTCTCAGACTCTCCCGCTTTCCCTTGGAACGGTGCGCTTGAGAAGGCGCGGCTCCCGCGTGTGAAGTTCGCACGAGGATATCACTCACACGGGCCGCATATTCTTCGCAGGCGGCAAAATGCGCCGCGCTCGGCTCGCGTTGCTCGATGTGTTTATCCGAGGTCGGGTAACGACGGCGGCGGTTGCCGCGAAGAATATTTTCGCACCGAACAATCGACGCCATCGTCCGACGCATCAGTGTCCACATATCCGCTGGTGCGGCTGCACCCCATAATGCTTGGAGAGAAACAGCGGCATTAACGAGACTACATCTTGCATAGTGCGCTCACACGCGGGAGTGCCGCACTTACTCTGCGCGTCCAAGCGGGGAACGGGGAGTCCGAGGGGTGAGGGGCGCCGCCGCGTCCCGCACCCTTCGGATTCGTACCCGTAAACCTACGCGTAAACAAACGCGAAAACGTCCGCGCGAGCATAAACCTGCGCGAAAACGTTCGCATTAACGTCAATATGATATCGTCAGCGATAATAACATAAAGGATAACATACCATGAACAATTTCCAAAAACCAACTGAAATAAACATACAAAACGACAAAAACGCCCTTGCGCGGGAGGTGTCGCGGCGTCTGCGCGCGCTCTATCCGGACGCCGTGTGCGCGCTTAAATACGGCGGCGAGCCGTGGCGTCTGCTCATAATGGCGATACTCTCCGCTCAATGCACCGACGCGCGGGTGAACCTCGTTTCCGAGGAGCTTTTCCGCCGCTATCCGACAATTGAAAGCGTCGCCGCGTGCGACATCGTCGGGCTTGAGGATTCTGTCCGTTCGTGCGGGCTTTATAAGACCAAAGCGAAGAATATACGCGCGTCCTGCGCCATAATATGCGAAAAATACGGCGGGGAGCTGCCGCACGATATGGACGTTCTGCTCTCGCTGCCCGGCGTCGGGCGCAAAATCGCCAATCTTCTGCGCGGCGATATCTTCGGACTGGGCGGAATCGTCGCCGATACCCACTGCATAAGGCTTTGCTCGCGGCTCGGCTTTACAAAACCGGGCGAACGCGACCCTCTGCGCACCGAAAAGGCGCTCTCGGCGCTGATAAGCGGGGACGAGCAGTCTGATTTCTGCCACCGCTTCGTGTTGTTCGGACGCGAAACTTGCACCGCCCGCTCGCCAAAATGCGCGGGGTGTCCGCTGTATGACGTATGTGCGGGGAGGGAGTACGTTGGGGGCGCAAGCGCGCCCCCAAACCCCCGGCATTGAATAGGGACTATTTATTTTTTTTGCGAGTGCGAATTTGCTTGTAAATATTGCTCCCTTGCCCGTAGCGCCGCCGTGCAGAGCCGCATAAATGCGGCACTGCACGGCGGCTTGCTGGCGGAGAGGGGATTATACTTAGGGTTAGAAATGAAATTTGCTTGAAATAATTTTTTTATGCAGTCAAATTCTCATTTGCCACACTATATAAATGAAAAGCCTGACGGCATTTCATTCTTGAAAGCGGAAGAAAGGAGGGAAGCCGATGCAAAGCGGCGATATGCTCATAACGGAATTTTCCGAAAATTATATGGAGAAGATATTCTATTTCTGCCTGAAAAAGACGGGAAACAGCTGCGAAGCCGAGGATTTGTCCTCGGATATAGCTCTCTGCGTTTTTTCCGAGCTTCGGCGCGGTGTGATACCCGCGAATTTTGCGGCGTGGGTATGGCGTATCGCCCGCAACCGTTACAGCAAATGGGCGGACGGCAAGCGTCGCAGAGCCGATGTGGTGAGCGGTGCCGATATAGACGAGCTTGAGCTTGCGGACGGCGCGGATATCGAAAATGAATATGTACGCAGAGAGGATTTATCTCTGCTTCGGCGGGAGCTGGCGTTCATTTCGTCCGATTACCGCGATATCGTCGTCGCCTATTATATAGACGACCGCAGCGTGAGCGATATAGCGTCGCTGCTTTCCCTCCCGAAAGGAACGGTCACCTCAAAGCTGTTCCGCGCCCGCAATATTTTGAAAGAAGGTATGAGCATGGCAAGAGAATTCGGAGTAAGAAGCTATAAACCGGAACAAATCACGTTTGTTAACAATTGTTCTTCATTCGGTGACAACGGTCAGCCGTGGACGATACTCACACATTCCATGTATAAAAATATTTTTCTCGAGGTCTATAATAACCCCGAAACTGCGGAGGAGATTTCGCTCGCGCTCGGCATTGCACTGCCGTATATGGAAGATGAGCTGAGATTTTTGGCGGAACAGACTTTTCTCGTAAAAGAAGGCGACAAATATAAAACGTCCTTCCCGATCATCAGTGCGGAAGCACAGCGGCTTGTGTATGAAAAGAATGTGGCTGTCACTCCGGAGGTCACAGCACTTCTGGAAAAGCTGATCGACACCTTCAGTGCCGCCTGCCGCGATAACGGCGATGAGTATTACGGCGGATATCAGAGCTATGAGGACGCTAAATGGACGCTGCTTATGCGTACGTTCGATTGGCTGCTTGACGATTCGGATGGAAGCGTCGGCAAAAACAGAGAACGCACAGTTCGACCCGATAACGGCAGATGGGATATCATCGGCTATCAGGATGCCGGATTGTCCGAGCCGGACTGGGTCGGTCAGCATGGCGTCATGGGCGGCAGAGAGGATATACCTCCGGTCGATTTCTCACAGTTTAAATATAAATACAAAAACATCGAAGCTCTGACCCCGACGCATATTTCAAAAAATGAAGCCTTCACTTTGAAAATGGCCGCGGATGGAAAAGGAGAGGAGTGCGAGCCGCTTTATCTCGATCATCTCCGCAAATACGGCTACATAAACGGTTTCAAGCCCGCTATCGTTGTTTTCAGCGGTTACGGTACGGATAAATATTGGGTGAAATTCTCTGAAACGCAAAAATCGGAAATCACGGCGCTTGTCCGTAAAATCAAATCGATTCTTTCCGATATAGTTTCATCTTCGACGAAGCTTTTTACAAAGGATATTCCCGATTATGTCGGTATCGGCAAAAAGTACCCGATATTTTACCTCTATGAACGCGGATATGTGCTCGAACAGGCTCTGCGTGACGGGTGGCTTCGGTACGACGACAGCACAAGCAAGGTCATCGGCGCGTATCTGAATATTTAATCGCCGCCGACGAAAGCGTCTGATATTGCACAACAATATAATATAACGCAACGCAAAACAGCCCGCGGACTTAAAAATCCGCGGGCTGTTGTATATTCCCGTTATTTCGCTTATTTGTCAGATTTCATCGCGGCGTCGACCGGGCAGACGCTCGCGCATATGCCGCAGTTTTTGCATTTTTCCGGATCTATGGAGAATTTGCCCTCCGCGCTGATTATTATCGCGTGGAACGGACACTCGACGTCGCACGTTCCGCAGCAAATGCATTTGCTTCTGTCTATAATATGAGCCATTTATTTCGTCCTTTCGCGTATGCGGCGCCGGTTCAGAGATTGGGCGCGGCAACGCCTGTATTTTTCACTCCGCGTCCTTTTTTGCGCGTTTGTGATGCTTTATAACGCGCAGCTTCATATAGAGGGCGGGGAGATGGTTTACAAGGAAATCCTTGAGTCCATTTCGCGCCTTGGCGTAAACATCATGCAGATTCACAAGGAATTTAAACGGAATATGCTTTCCGGTGACGCGGTGATCGAGCCACTTTTCATAGGTCGAGCCGAGCCAGCCGGGCATCGCGAACGCCCATTTGTAACGGCGGACAAAGTGCATGAAATAACCCTCGATGAAAAGCACCTGCTCCTCTGGAAACTGCGGCTGAACAAGCGGAACGCGCCGCTGCGTGAAGTCGCCCTCGGGGATAAAGCCCGCTTCCTTTGATATTTCATAGAGCGGTGTTCCCTCGTAGGGGTAAAAAATGTTCGGCACAACGCGGTCGCTCTTGATGCGCGCGTTCAGCTTGATTGTTTTAAGCGCTCGGTGAATATCCTCGAACGGCAGTCCAATGATATTATAAGTAAGCTGTGATATGCCGTATTTATGAAACCAGCCGGAGCAGCGTATTATCATTTCGTCGGTCTGATAGCGGCGCAGATATTTAAAGCGCATTTCGGGGTCGCCGCTCTCCAGTCCCATATCGATGGTATAGAAGCCGCATTCCTTCATCCGTCGCACTGTATCCTCGGTGAGAATATCAAATCGGATATTTCCGGTGCAGGGAAGTCCGATTTCCTTTTTATACATATCGATGAATTTATCGAACCAGTCGGGGAACATATTGAAGATCGCGTCGCGGAAGTTTATAAATTTGATATACGGGCGGTTTTTGAGCAGAGTTTTGAGATACAATATAGTATTCTCGGGCGAGCGGAAGCGCGCGTATATTTTTTTGTTCGGATAGACCTTGCGGAAGTTGCCGTTGCCGCAGTAGGTGCAGTTATAGAAGCAGCCGCGGCTGACGACGACTATTGCCGTGCCGACCTTGGACGGCTCGAGATTGTCGAAGTCGAACAGATCGAAATCCGGTATCGGTATGCGGTCGAGGTCGGCGAAAAGCGGCTGTATGGGGTTATGCTTAAAGCTGCCGTCCGGCATTTTGAAGTAAAGGCTTCCGATGTTCGTATAATCCTCGCCGTCGCGCATTTTGTCGCACAGCTCAAGCTCCGCGTATTCGCCGTCGCCGACGCAGAC
>JBAXZA010000155.1:0-4688 GCA_041670545.1 Eubacteriales bacterium
GACGGATTTTATCCGTCCTTTGTGCGTTTTGTGCGGATTTTGCCGCGATTATGGTATATTGTATGAAGAAAATCTTTGTTTCACGTTTTGCGCCGCCGACGGCGCTCCGAAACCTATCGTCGCTCGGATATGAGGTACGCGCGCTCGAGCCTTATCCGGCGCTTGCCGCTCCGGTGGCGTCGCACGCCGATATGCTTATATTTCCGGCGGGAGAGCGGATAATAACCTATGAGCAATATTATCGCGCAAATCCCGCCTTGTTTGACGGCGTGGAGGTGCGGTTCGCCGCGCGGCGGGCGTCTGCTCGTTATCCGGACGATATCGCGCTCAACGCGCTTGAATACGGCGGCGCGGTGTATTCGCTTGATGGTCATACCGATGAAAAAATTATCGCTTATGCCGATGCCGCGAGGCGCAAACGCCGCTGTGTCGCGCAGGGCTATGCGCGCTGCTCAGTATTGGCATTCGGCGGCGGCTGTGTGACGGCGGACACGTCCATGGCGGCGGCGCTTCGCTCGGACGGCGCAGATGTTCTTATGATATCGCCGGGCGGCATAAAGCTCGACGGCTATCCGTACGGCTTTATCGGCGGCGCGTCGGCGTGCGGCGTCGGCAGAGTAATGCTTTTCGGCGACATTGCGCTTCATCCGGACGGCGCCTCCGCCGCAGGCTTCATCGAATCGCGCGGCGCGGAGGTCATAGCGCTGTGCGGCGGCGAACTAACCGACGTCGGCGGCGCGGTGATCATATGAAACTCGGGCGCGGCGTATATACCGCGAGGTGAAAGAAAATTTCACTATTTGGCGTATATAATTGACAACTCAGCTAAAATATGCTACAATAAAATTTATCGAATATGGGAGGCGGGGACGTGAAATACGATAAGAACAAGACGAGCGGCGGTGTTCCGTCGTTTGACGACAGCGACGAGTTCTGGGATATCTCCTATATGCTGCCTCAGAAACGCAGAACCGCCTTTTCGCGCGATACCGAAGCCGTCGTCGTCGAATCCGACGTTCCGGAAAAGAAAACGGAGGACGCGGCGTCAGACACCGGCTCACCATATGCCGCTTCGTCAGGCGAGAAAATATCACACAACGCAAGCGACATAAAAAAAACGTTTAACGAGCAAAAAATCAACGCCCATGTCACTGTTGACAGCTCGGATTTTGCTGATGTGCTGAGTGCGATCGGCGACGTGCTGCCCGAAAAGCTCAAAAACGGACTCGAAACTCTCGCCGGAATGGCCGCTTCAAAAACGCGGACGGCGCGGAAGTCCGGAAATACGGAGCACGGAGAACCGGCGGATGTCAACGCGGCGGAAAACAGCGGAACATC
Organism: Eubacteriales bacterium; assembly: GCA_041670545.1. GTDB lineage: Bacteria > Bacillota > Clostridia > Oscillospirales > CAG-272 > JBAXZA01. The sequence continues at coordinate 1,339 of JBAXZA010000155.1, forward strand.
GTCCGCCGACGATACAACTCCGCCGGACGCCGACTTTTTATCGTCGGCTATCCCGCCAAAAGCCGGCGGCATACTTTTTACCTACAAACCGGAAAATCCGCTCATTCTGCGGGTCGATGTCAAGCCGTGGCCGTCGCGTTACAGCTTCTACAACAAATTCCGCGCCGACGCTCTGCGCCTGTTTGACGCCGAGCACGGCGAATGTTATCCCGCACAGTTTTTTTCATATATGCCGCAGTATGCGCAGCTGGGGCCGGCGCACCGCTCGTGGTATCTCTGGTGGCGCTCAAATATCCGGCGCGGCGTATGGCTCGAAACCGATTATTCATACATTTTATTATATATCTACGAAATCATTAATCTCCCCGATAAAATACCGCCGGAGGAGGGAGTCCGGCTGCTGTGCCGCGTATGGCAGGCGTACCGCGAGAAATATACCAAGCTTGATCCGTTTATGACCGAGCTTGTGTGCGATTATTGTTTAGCGAACAGACTTAGCGCGCCGTTTGGTATCCTCAGCGAAAAAATAGTCGCGAGCGCACAGAAAATATCGCGTTTTCGTGAGTTTTATACCCGCTGCGACGCCGAGAATCCCATTACCGATCTGCTGCTCACGCAAAGCTCCGGCTACGATTATCACAGCAGCCGTTTTTATACCGACGATACCGCCGCGCTGTTTGACCGTCACATACGCGGCGCTCTGCGGGCGGTTCTCGACACGGAGAACACCGCCGACACCGTCCGCACGCAGACCGCGCGCTATACCCGCGATATCTACAACAACGCGCTCTGCGTCTGCGGTGTCAAGCGGTGCATCGATATCGAGTTTCTCTCGCTTACCCGATCGCAGGAGCTGAAATGTATGGTGACAGGCGCGGTCAAATACGCTGAGAATAATATCAGGCGGCTTATCAAAGTAAGCTCGAAATATAAGGTTACCGGATTATCGAACGCGGCGATTTCCGCGATAGATAAGTATTTTGAGCCGTATATAGCGCAGCTCGGCGCGGAGGCGGAGCGCGAACGCGAGAAAAAGCTCGCCGAAAAGCTCGCCGCCGAAACGCCGGAATACGAAAAATATTACGAGGCGCTCGATTCCGGACTCTCCGAGGACCGCGCAAAGAAGCTTGAAGCGGAATCGTGGGCGGTCACCGGCGCTCTCACCGATGCCGGTGACGATGAAGCCGCTGACGAAAATATCGAAGCTGCCGTGACGGATGTTTGGGGACGCGCTGACGACGCCGATGTTATCGAAGCCGCCGAGGGCTATCCGGATTCCGGAGAATATCAGAGCGGCAGCTCCGCGTCCGACGCGGCGCGAATCGCAGCTTCACGCCAAACTCCGGAGGATAACGATCCGCTCGCGCTCGAGAAATCTGCCGCCGCGCTTCTGCTCGCGGGCGATATAAGCGGCTTTGACGCGCTCGCCGCCGCTAACAATATGCTGCCCGACGCGCTCGCCGATAAGCTCAACGACGCCGCGTACGATATGCTCGGCGATATCGCCGCCGACGCCGAGGGCGGCTGGCATATAATTGAAGATTATGAGGAGGATATGCGAGCTTTCGCCCATATAGGCGGAGAGGACGCATAAAACTCCGCCGATATGACGAAAATCAGCCTGAGCACAAATGGACAGCGCCGCTATATGCGTATCGCTCGCCGCCGCAAGGCTGATAATAAACCAGATATCAACACCGGAGGATAAAAATGCCGTCACCAGAAAAAAAAATACCCAAACGAATATTATCGTCGCTAATGAATTCGCTCGCTGCGGGAGTCGTGCCGCGCAACGGCGCACCGTACATTGCCATCGGACGCACCGACGAGATAACGGCGATGCTCGGCGATCTTGAAAACGTCGCGGAGGGCGGCGCGTCGATGCGTTTTGTCATCGGAAAATACGGCAGCGGCAAGAGCTTCATCATGCAGCTCATACGCGGCTACGCGCTCGACCGCGATTTCATCACCGCCGACGCTGATCTGTCGCCCGAACGCCGTATCTGCGGCAGCAAGGGCAGCGGCATAGCGACCTATCGCGAGCTTGCGAAGAATATATCGTCCAAAACCTCGCCAGACGGCGGCGCTCTGCCGCAGCTTATCGCGAAATGGCTCTCCGGACTCCAGTCCAAGCTCGCTTCCGACGGACTCGAACCAGGCGGCGCTGAATTTGAGCGCGCGCTTTCGTCCGAGGTCTACACCGCCATCGGAGAACTCGAGGGGCAGATCGGCGGTTTCGATTTTGCATCGGTCATAAATTCCTACCGTACTGCGTATCAGAACGGCGACGAGCCGACAAAAAGCGCCTGTATGCGTTGGCTTCGCGGCGAATATCAGACAAAAACCGAAGCGCGCTCTGTCCTGCGTGTCGGCGGCATCATCGACGACGACAACTGGTATGATTATCTAAAGCTGCTTGCGCTGTTCGTGCGTCGGATTGGTTATAAGGGACTGGTCGTTTTCATCGACGAATGTGTAAATCTGTATAAGATCACAAACCGTCAGTCGCGTGAGAACAATTATGAGAAGATTTTGTCGATGTTCAATGACACCCTGCAGGGACGTGCGCCGGGTATGGCGATGATATTCGGCGGCACTCCGCAGTTTCTGGAGGATACAAGGCGGGGACTGTTCAGCTATGAAGCGCTCCGCAGCCGTCTTGCCGACGGAAAATTCGCTCAGGCGGGCTATAAAAACATGGTCGGACCGGTCATACGTCTGCGCAGGCTGTCAGATGACGAGCTGTACGCGCTTATAACACGCGTGACCAAGCTGCACGCGCAGTATTATAATTGGGAGCCGCGCATTACGGAGGAGGACATGACGGCGTTCATGCGTCACTGCCTGTCGCGCGCCGGCGCCGATTCGCTCATCACTCCGCGCGAGATCATACGCGATTATATGTCGGTGCTGAACATACTCAATCAGAATCCGGACGCGACCTTCGGCAGGCTGCTCGGAGAGGGCGCGGTAACGCTGAGCCATACGGACAGCGATCCGGACGAGCTTAAAGCGCAGGAACAGCCGTCAGGCGGTGTCGATATTTCGTCGGTGGAGTTCGATATCTGATTATTTTTTTGCGTGATGATATTTAAAACAAGTGCTTCACGCGAACGAATATGACAAAATCGACCATAATCGGCGTATAAATACTGCATAATCGCAATATTCGTCATAAAACGAAGCTGTATATGATGTGCAAAACGTCAAACACAAAAAATAATGAAAAAAATCGCAAAAAAGGGTTGACAAAAGGGGTATGACGTGGTATACTATTAAAGCTGTCGCAGGGAAGCACAAAAGCGGAAGGCACAGCGAAAGCGAGCGAGCGATGCAAGCGGTCCAAACGC
>JBAXZA010000156.1:0-4679 GCA_041670545.1 Eubacteriales bacterium
CGCACTGTAAATAATCCGAGCCGGTCGAGTGCGGCGGCACGGGCGCTTCCGACTCCGGGCAGGGTGCAAAGCGCCGTTTCCAAATTTGGCATGAACGTCACCTCCTAAAAATATTAACAAAAAATGTATATATACCGCTTGAATAATAGTGCGTTATCTGATATAATATATGTAATAATAACAAAAACCGATTACACATAAGGAGATCGTCATGGGTAAGGATATTTATAAACTGATAAAATGTCATCTCAGAGCGCTCTGCGGCAAATGCAAAGCCGAGAGCGGACGCGACAGTATAATGCTCGCCAAAAAAGTTGACTGCTCTCTGACGCTGCACAAGCGTTTTACACCCGATAAGGCAATATGCAGTATAAACGTCAAAACGGACGAGCTGACCGTGTCGCTAAAGGCTCTCGGACTGTTCATCGTTTCGGCGATATGCGCCGTATCAGCCGTCTCCGCTCTGCGCCGCGTCTGCTTCAATCTCAAATGGAAGCGCAGATTCTAAACACCATTTATATACAATAAATTGTTTGGAGCGCTCAATATTTCCCGATATCAAATCGCCGCGGAGCTGAAGCCGCGGCGTTTTTTATATTGTGTCCGTAAAATTTATATTGGGGTATTGCCATAAAATTATTATGGCAAATTTATACAAAGATAATAATTATCGGAAAAATCCGCCGAACAGCAGCCTGCCGCCGTCGTAGAAAACTGCGGACTGACCCGGCGTGACGGCGCGTGCTGGTTCGTCGAATACAATATGAGCAGAGCCGCCTGAAAATGTGACTGTCGCTCCCTGCAATGCCGCGCCGTAACGAATTTTGACTTCGCAGTGAAGCGATTTTCCGTCGGATGTACGGCTTTCATCGAGATACTGGAAATTGAGCGCTGCCACATCGGCTTCGGCGCTGAATATTTTATCCTCCGACGCGACGGTGACGGTGTTCGCCCGGGCGTCGATGTCCGTGACGAAAACATGGCGGTTCATCGAAAGTCCGAGTCCCTTTCGCTGACCGATGGTATAGTGAACGATACCCTTGTGACGACCGACGACATTTCCGTTTTCGTCGATAAAATTACCGTCAGGAAATTTTCCGGCGGTGTTTTCGATGTATTTTGCGTAATCCTTATCCGGAATAAAGCAGATTTCCTGGCTTTCCGGACGGTTTACAGCGTGAATTCCGAGCGACGCCGCGCGTTTTTTGATCTCGTCCTTCGTCAGTCCGCAGAGCGGGGTATAAAGCATCGAGAGCTGCTCCTGCGTAAGCTGCCACAGTACATAGCTCTGATCCTTGCGAAGATCCTGCGCCCGCTCGACGTAATATCTCCCGCCCTCACGCATGACGGCGGCGTAATGTCCGGTCGCGATATATGATAAGCCGAGCGAACGCGCGGTTTCGCACAGCAGCGCGATCTTCACATAGCGGTTGCACATAACGCAGGGATTTGGAGTGCGTCCGGCGGTATATTCCGATATCAGATTCGCGATAACGCTGTCGCGGAAGGTCTGCGTGCAGTCGACGACATGAAGCGGAACACCGATATCCTCCGCGCTCTCGCGAGCGAGGTCAATATCGGTGTGTTCGCTCATTTTCAGCACGGCTCCCTCGACCTTCAGACCCATGTCGGAGAGCAGACGACCGGTGTAGGTGCTGTCAACGCCGCCGCTCATGCCGAGCAGAATCCCAGCACCGCGCGGCGGTATATTTAATTCCGGCATATGATCAGTTTGTTTCGGTGTGATCGTGAACGTGAGCGCAGCTGTCGCAGCAGCCGTCGCACTGAGCGGAAAGCTCGTTTTCGATACCGTGACGGCGGTAATAATCGCCGATTGCGCTCTTTATCGCTTCCTCGGCGAGAACAGAGCAGTGGATTTTCACCGGAGGAAGTCCGTCGAGCGCTTCGACGACCGCTTTATTTGTCAGCTTGAGCGCTTCGGAGAGCGGCTTGCCCTTGATAAGCTCTGTCGCCATGGACGAGGTCGCGATTGCTGCGCCGCAGCCGAAGGTCTTGAATTTTACATCGGTGATGATTTCGTTTTCATCTATTTTGAGATACATTTTCATTATATCTCCGCATTTCGCGTTGCCGACCTCGCCGACTCCGTCCGCGTCGGGTATTTCGCCGACGTTGCGGGGATTTGTGAAATGATCCATTACTTTATCGCTGTATAGCATAACGTTTCTCCTTATTAATTTTATATTCAGACGGACGCGTGAGCGATCTTTTCATAAAGGGGCGACATAGCGCGCAGCTTGTCCACTATCATTGGCAGTCGCTCAAGTATATAATCTACGTCCGCGTCGGTATTGTCGTGACCTAAGGTGAGACGAAGCGAGCCGTGAGCCTTTTCGACCGGCACTCCTATCGAAAGCAGGACGTGCGACGGTTCGAGCGAAGCGGACGAGCAGGCTGAGCCGGTAGAAGCGCAGATGCCGTTGAGATCGAGCCACAGGAGCAGGCTTTCGCCCTCTATAAACTCGAATGCGGCATTGAGGTTGCCGGGCAGACGATGCTCCATTCCGCCGTTTATGAAAGAATACGGGATTTTCGAAATACCATCGGCAAGACGGTCGCGCATTGCCGCGACGCGCTTCATATCCGGCAGCGACTGAACGGCGATTTCAAGCGCTTTTGCAAGACCGACGATATAGGCGATATTTTCTGTGCCGCCGCGTCGTCCGCGTTCCTGACCGCCGCCGTCGACAAGGTTGTATACCTTTGTTCCGGTTTTAATATAGAGCGCTCCGATGCCCTTGGGAGCGTGGATTTTATGTCCCGAGAACGAGAGCATATCAACACCAAGCTCTGCGGCGCTGACCGGAATGTTGCCGACCGCCTGAACGGCGTCGGTGAAGAACAGCGCGCCGTGCTTATGAGCGGTATCGCAAAGCTCCTTTATCGGGAGAACCGAACCGATTTCGTTGTTGGCATACATCATGCAGACGAGCGAGGTGTCGGGGCGTATCTGCGCCTCAAGCATTTCGGGGGTTATCTGACCGTCTGGCAGGATGTCGAGATATGTGATCTCAAAGCCCTCGCGCTTCAGCGAATCCATCGAATGGAGGACGGCGTGATGCTCGTATTTTGTGGTGATGATGTGTCTGCCCTTTTTCTGATTGGCGTAGGCGGCGCCTTTGATAGCCCAGTTGTCCGCTTCCGAGCCGGAGGCGGTGAAGAAAAGCTCGCTGCTTTTGCAGCCGATGAGCGCGGCGATTTTATCTCTTGCGGCGGATATGGCTTTCGCCGAATCGCGTCCGATAGAATAAAGGCTTGAGGGATTGCCGTAGTGCTCGGAAAGATAGGGGAGCATAGCGCCGAGCACCTCGGGCGAAACCGAGGTCGTCGCCGCGTTGTCCGCGTATACGAATCTATTGTCTGACATTATAAGACCTCATTTCAAAAAACATCGTTAGCTGATATTATACTAAATAATTAGGTAAATATCAACAGTTTTCAAAAAATATTTTGTACTATTATATTGTATACTCTTTTGGTACATTATTCAACAACAAATTGTAAATATTTTTTTGATAAAATTTATATCAATTAAAAGCGAATATTGTCAACTAATAGTAGCGGTAAGTTATTGGAAAAAATGAATATAATACTTGACATAAAATTATTAAAATGTTATAATTACCATGTTCATATTTACAAGGGGGATGCGGATGTAACCGCAGATTAAGGAGGAGCAAATGGATTTTCGGGGTAATAACAAGTATTTCAGATTTTACAATCCTATCGCGATGATCATCGGCGTCGTTTTCATCGCGATAGGTGTCGCTCTGACTATCATGATGGACTTTGATCCTTATTTTGGAATAGGACCAGCGATAGTCGGCATCGTGCTGATAGTTTTCGATCTCGGCCGCCGCACAAAGGATTCGGATATCAACTCGCAGGTCGACCGCGAGATTAAGGATCAGACCTTCCACGCGCAGGAAACGCTCGGCATAGACGATAAAAAAATACGCCTGCACGAAACCTTCGAATACCGCGAGTACAGCTTTGACGATCCGGAAACGCTGCTCGTAAAGCGCGGCGGCGATGGCAAATACCGAACCTCGGTGTTCTGCGCGTCAGAAGTTTTTTTAACTACTGTTAAGATGTTCATTCATTCCAAAACATTTTCGCTCATCGAGGATAAAAAGAGTGAAAGCACGATCGAAATACCGTATGAACAGCTTGACGAGGTTTCAATTGAGAATCTTCAGTTTACAAAGAGCGTGAACAACGGAAAAGAAACCTATAATGTCGAGTACAGCCATATGCACATAAAGAGAACCGACGGAAGCGAGGTCGTGATCAACGTTTCGCACGACGCCGCTGTCGACAATTCGGTGATGCAGATAAATCACTACATCGCGAACCGCAGGGAAGAGCTTGAAAAGAAGCAGTCCGGCACCTGATGAGAACGTTCGCATATGCCAAACGAATAAAAAACGCAGCTTCGGCTGCGTTTTTTATTCGTTCATGATATTCATGATAATAGATCAGTGTGATAGTGCCGCACCTGATCATGTAAATCCGAAAACTAATATTTTATGGCATTACCAAATACGCAGAGCATGAGGTGAGGTGCGACATGACTATTTTTGACCATAATACGCTCCATCGCCGTGCTTGCGAAGATAATGCCGGTCGAGCAGCGCTTTCTGCATGGCTGTGTGACC
>JBAXZA010000157.1:0-4672 GCA_041670545.1 Eubacteriales bacterium
ATCTCGCCGAGGATACCTCAGTCGCCGCGGTTTTCGCTCCGTCCGAGCTTGAAACGGTATATCCCGGCACCGTTCTTGCCGCCACAGACGATATGGGACGTGAATATCTCGACCGCATAACATTTTTGGGAGATTCTACTACCTATGGGCTGATACGCTATTCGATGCTTCGCGACGGCAGATCGACGAAGCAGGTCTGGACTCCGGTCAGCGGAACGCTCACCCTTTCGCAGGCGTCGATTACGAAAATTTATTATCCCGATGAGGATACCGAGCTTACAATAACCGAAGCTGTCGAAAAAAAGCCGCCGGATATCCTCATAATAACGCTCGGCGTCAACGGCATATCTTTTATGAAGCAGGATTATTTCGTCGGTGAATACGACAAGCTGATCGCTTCAATTCAGGAAAAAAGCCCCTACACGCAGATAATTCTTCAGTCGATCCTTCCCGTCGCCCGCTCCTATCCTAATCAGGATCAGATAAACAATGAAAAAATATCCGAAGCAAACGGCTGGATAGCGGAACTTGCGCAGACACGCGGCGTCAAATATCTCGACACCTATTCGGCGCTCGTGAGCGAGGACGGCTATATGCCCGAGGAATATCAGAACGGCGACGGACTTCACCTAAACGAAATTTCATTCCAGACAGAGCTTGATTATATCCGTACGCACGCGCTCACTCAGAGCGCTGAAAACATAACTGATGAATAAAATGATAGGAGAATAAAATGAACTTCAAAAAAATCACAAAAGGTATTCTGCTCATTATAATTTCCGCTGTAAGCATTTTTTCGTTCGCATCCTGCGGAGGCGAAAGTGTCGCCGCTGATGTGCCGATATCGGATTTCACCGACAAATTCGCGTCCATACTCACAAATTCGGATAAGCTTTCGGCAGTGGACGACAGCTATCTTTCCGGTATGCTCGATATCAATGCTTCTGACGTCGATGATTATATCCTCATGGTTCAGGCAATGGGAACAGCGATCGATCAGTACGGAGTTTTCAAGGTGACCGACGCTTCCAAACGCGCTTCGGTTAAAACATCGGTGCAGAGCTATATCGATACCACAAAGGCAAATTGGGCAAACTTCAATTATCTGCCCGAAGAAACGGTTAAAATAGACAATGCCACAGTGGTCGAACGCGGAAATTATATACTGTTTACCATAATGAGCGAAAGCGAAAAAACACAGATCGTCGACGCGTTCAACAATCTGCTGAAATGACGTTTCATTAATAAATTGAAAATTAATTAGTCACACCCGCTTAATATAAAATACAGCCGTTACGGTTGTATTTTTTTTTCTTTTGTGTTATAATTATTCTTCCGATAAGGTGTCGATAATACTATCGGCCGTTTGATATCGGTTATTCGTTATGTCTTGAGAAAGGGAAAACCGGGAAATATTATGTGCGGTTTTATTGGCTTTACCGGAAAACTTGAAAATAAAAAAGCGATCCTCAACAAAATGATGGATCGTATCATACACCGCGGGCCGGATATGGCGGGCGATTATCTCGACGATAATATCGCGCTCGGCTTCCGGCGGCTCAGCATCATCGATCTTAGCGGCGCGGGACGTCAGCCGATGACAAACAGTCTTGAAAACAGCGGCGTCGAGATCGTTTTTAACGGCGAAATATACAACTTTATGGAGCTTCGGTCTGCACTCGAAGCCGCCGGACACCGTTTTGCCAGCGAAACCGACACCGAGGTACTCATTCACGGCTATGAGGAATGGGGCGAAAAGCTGGTATGCAGGCTTCGCGGAATGTTCGCGTTCGTCATCTACGACAAGAAACGCGATAAATTGTACGGCGCGCGCGACTTCTTCGGTATAAAGCCGCTGTATTATACCTTTATCAGCGGCGACAGCGGAAAACGCGAAATCATCTTCGGATCGGAGATAAAGAGCTTCCTCGAGCATCCGCAGTTTGTCAAAGCCGTCAACGAAAAAGCTCTGCTTCCGTATCTGACCTTTCAATATTCTGCGCAGGAGGAAACATTTTTCAAGGGCGTTTTCAAATTTCCGCAGGCGCATTATTTTACCTTCGAAAAAGGCGTTTTCAAAAGCGAACGCTATTGGGACATCGATTTCAAAGAGCAGCGTGAGGATTTTGATAAAACAGTTCATGCGCTCGACATGGTAGTTAACGAATCGGTCAAGGCTCACCGCATCGCCGATGTCAAGGTAGGCACGTTTCTATCAGGCGGTATTGATTCAAGCTACATCACCGCCGCAATGATGCCGGATAAAACCTTCTCCGTCGGCTTCGATTACAATAAATTCAACGAAACTAATTATGCCGCGGAACTTTCCGATATTCTCGGTATAAATAATTACCGCCGTCTGCTCACCGCCGACGAATGCTTCGACGCGTTCCCGGATATTCAATATCATATGGACGAGCCGCAGTCGAATCCGTCCTGCGTGCCGCTTTATTTCCTTGCCAAGCTGGCGCGTGAACAGGTCACCGTCGTGCTGTCGGGAGAGGGCGCGGACGAAATATTCGCCGGTTACGAATGGTACGATGAAACTCCGATGATGCGTCGTTACAAAAAACTGCCGCAGGGACTTCGCGTATTCGCCGCAAACGCAGCCCGCCGCCTGCCATATTTCAAGGGACACGATTTCATTATAAAATCGAGCGGACGTCCGGAGGATTATTTCATCGGTCAGGCGCTTATTTTCAGCGAAAAAGAAGCGAAAACAATGGTCACGGAAAAATACTCCGAGGCGCCGTCTGTACGCGATATCACCTCGAAAATATACGCAAAGGTCGCCGGCAAGGACGAGCTGAGCAAGAAGCAGTATCTCGACCTCAATCTCTGGATGCCGGGCGACATATTGCTCAAAGCGGACAAAATGTCGATGGCACATTCGCTTGAGCTTCGCGTTCCGTTCCTCGACCGCAGAGTAATGGAATTTGCGCAGAAGCTGCCGTCGGATTATAAAATCAACGGCGTCAACACTAAATATGTGCTGCGCCGGGCGTCGGCGCGGACTCTGCCCGAGGAATGGGTGAACCGTCCGAAAAAGGGATTCCCAGTCCCGATACGCTATTGGCTGTGCGAGGACAAATATTACAATATTGTGAAGGAATATTTCACCTCTGACTACGCCGGAGAATTTTTCGACCGCGGCAGGCTATGCGCTCTGCTTGACGATCACCGTTATAACGGCGTCAACAACGGCCGCAAAATCTGGACCTGCTTTACTTTTCTTACCTGGTATAAACGCTTCTTTATCGATGAAAAATGATATAAAGGGATGACTTTCTTGGATAAACAAATTCAGCCGGTGCTGCTCGGAGCCGATCTCAACTGCTATAACGTTGCGCGCGCGTTTCACGAAAAATACAGCGTTATCTCGGACGCGTTCGGCAGATATGCTATCGGCGCGACCGAATATACGCGCATTGTACGCTTTCACGCGGTCGAAAATTTCGACGAAATACCTGTATTGCTTGATATTCTCACCAAATATGCTAAGGCAAATGAGGATAAAACGCTCATTCTCATCGGCTGCACCGACGATTATGTCGCGCTTATCTCGAAAAACAAGGACACACTCTCCGAATACTTTGTTATTCCCTACATAGATTATCCGCTTATGGAGGAAATAACCTTAAAAGATAATTTTTACAAGCTGTGCGACCGGCTGGATATACCCCACCCCAAAACAAAGGTGATCGCGAAGGACGACGATATCTCCGCCGCGCTCGATTCGCTCGGCTTCGATTATCCGATAATCATCAAGCCGTCGTCCAGTACGGTCTACTGGCACTTCCCCTTTGACGGCATGAAAAAGGTATACCGCGCTCACAGCCGCGACGAAGCCGTGGACATAATCGGACAGATTTACAAAAGCGGATATTACGAAAAGCTTATCCTCCAAGATACTATTCCGGGCGACGATTCGCATATGTATGTTCTGACCGCCTACTGCGACAGCGGCGCGAAGGTGCGCATGATGGCGCTCGGTCATGTTCTGCTCGAGGAGCATACGCCGAAGGGACTCGGCAATCACTGCGCAATCATCACCGAATACAACCACCCGCTGATGGAACGCTTCAAAACGCTGCTCGAGGATATCGGATACGTCGGTTTCGCGAACTTCGACATCAAATACGACGAGCGCGACGGCTCATACCGTGCGTTTGAGATCAATACGCGGCTCGGACGCAGCAATTATTACGTTACTGCGACAGGTCACAATCCAGCGGAATACATCGTTGAGGATTTTGTGCTTCACCATAAGTCAGAGGACTGCGATTACAATCAGAATGAAATATACTGGCGCTATATTCCCGATAAAATCGTCTACCATTATGTCAGTCCCGAGCTTGCAAACAGGGTCAAAGCGCTGATAAAGGCGGGTAAAGCATATTCATCGATGCGGTACAAATTCGATACCCGCCGCAATCCCAAGCGCTGCTTCTTTATTTTTATGCACGAGCGTCATCATATTAAAAAATTCAAAAAATACTATATACTGTGAACGGAAACACTCACAGATAAGGAAATATTATGCTTTTATACGGTTCGGTTGAAATTGACGATATTGTCTACGATTCACGCAGGGCGCGTCCCGGCGTGCTGTTCGTATGTCTGCGCGGCGCGCTGCATGACGGTCACAGCTTCGCTCAAAGCGCCTACAATA